>NZ_RCOE01000129.1:5591-22066 GCF_004321495.1 Pseudomonas sp. Sample_10 | reverse complement strand
AGCTCCCTCGCCACAAGGGTTTGCAGTAAGGGTGCTGCGTCAGGCAGGCCGTCTTCACCCACTTCGACACTTCCAGCTCGCAATGAACCCGTGGCGAGGGAGCTCGCTCCCGCTCGGCTGCGCAGCAGTCGTAACCCCCGTCAACCGGTTTGGTCAGAAACATCCGATAGCCCTATGTAGGGCCGCTTCGCAGCCCAGCGGGAGCAAGCTCCCTCGCCACAAGGGTTTGCAGTAAGGGTGCTGCGTCAGGCAGGCCGTCTTCACCCACTTCGACACTTCCAGCTCGCAATGAACCCGTGGCGAGGGAGCTCGCTCCCGCTCGGCTGCGCAGCAGTCGTAACCCCCGTCAACCGGTTTGGTCAGAAACATCCGATAGCCCTATGTAGGGCCGCTTCGCAGCCCAGCGGGAGCAAGCTCCCTCGCCACAAGGGTTTGCAGGGGTTACTTTTCTTTGGGGATTTCGGACTTTTCCCGCAAACGTTACAGCTACCTGTAGGCCAGCGAGCAACTAACTTCAAAAGGAACCTATCAAAAGGACGCAAGGAATGCTTCCACGACCAAACTCACACTTGTTGCGCCAAGGACGTTTTTCCGAATCAGGCCGGGCCTACCTCATCACTGCGGTGGTACATCAGAGAAGGTCCATATTCAGCGATTGGCATCTGGGGCGTTTGCTAGTAGCGGAACTCAGACACGCCCACGATCAGGGAAGAGTGAACTCGATTGCCTGGGTGATCATGCCTGACCACTTCCATTGGCTCGTCCAAATCGAACGATGCACCCTGGCGCAACTCATGCAGGCCATCAAGTCCCGTAGCACGTTGACGATCAACCGGGCACTGAATCGAACTGGCGCATTCTGGCAAACCGGCTATCACGACCGGGCAATACGCGACGGCGAGGATTTACGCTCTTTCGCCCGCTACACCGTTGCTAATCCCTTGCGTGCAGGGTTGGTTGAAAAAATCGGTGATTACCCTCTGTGGGATGCCTGCTGGCTCTGAATCCAACGTTGCTCACTTTGTGGCGAGGGAGCAAGCTCCCTCGCCACAGGGCAAGCAGCTAACCGATATCTGGAGGTTCACAATTTTTTCACCATCGCCAACCACCGTCTAAGCTTCAGACAAGTCCGATCAATCTGCGTGAATGGATCAGTCGACTATGGGCGCTTTATGGCAAACCGATTCGAGTAAAACCGTGGTCCCGACTGAAGCTGTGGATGAAGCGCCATTACCTGAAAAACCACCTCGCAGCCGCGTAAAGCACGGCTGGAAGGCGTTTTGGCTGTTGCTGCTGATTATTGCCATCGTGGTAGGGCTCGCGGCTGCCAAAGAGATGCGCACGTCGCGATTTCAAGCTCGCGAGGTCAGCAAGTTCGCCAAGACGCTCACGTATGAGCTAAAACCTGGCCCCAGCGATGCGATTCACTACCCGGGCGCCGGTCCGTTCGACCTGCGTCTGGGCTACAGCTCCATGGGCGAGTTCCTGCCAAGATTGCTCAAGCGCAATTACGTGATTACCGAACAGACCCGCTTTTCCCCAGCGTTGATGAACTACACCGACAAAGGCCTTTTCGTACCCTATGCGGAAAAAATCCAGGCCGGTCTGTCGATCACCGATTGCCGGGCGGCGCCGCTGTACCAGTACAAATATCCGCAACAACTCTATGCCAGCTTCGACTCGATCCCGCCGGTCGTGGTCAACAGCCTGCTGTTCATCGAAAACCGCTTCTTGCTCGACCCTCGCCAGCCCTTGGCCAACCCTGCCGTAGATTGGCCAAGGTTTGGCATGGCGGCCTACACCCAGGTGGCCAAGATGCTCCATCTGCCTGGCCAATCGGCGGGCGGCAGCACCCTGGCGACGCAACTGGAAAAATACCGGCATTCGCCCGATGGCTTGACCATGTCGGGTGGTGAAAAGATCCGCCAGATGATTTCCGCCAGCGTACGCGCTTATCAGGACGGCCCGCAGACACTCAAGTCGCGGCAGAACGTGGTACGCGACTACCTCAACAGCGTGCCGCTGTCGGCTGTGCCTGGCCACGGTGAAGTGCACGGCATGGCGGAAGGTTTGCGCGTGTGGTACGGCGCCGATTTCACCCAGGCCAACCAACGCCTGGCCAGCGACGCCACGGATCCAAAAAGCCTGGCGGAGAAAGGCTTGGCCTTGCGCGAAATGCTGTCCTTGATGATCGCCCAGCGCCGCCCTTCGCACTACTTGACCAAAGGCCGCGATGAACTGGCTTCGCTCACCGACAGCCATATTCGTCTGCTGGCACAGAACAACGTGATCGACGCGCCTTTCGCCGCGGCGGCATTGGCGAGCAAGGTCACGTACCGCGACTGGGCGACCCAGCCGACCATTCAACCGATCGAAACCAACAAAGGCATCAGCGTGGCGCGCAGTCGGCTGGCGGGGTTGCTCAATCGTCCGTTGTACGACCTTGACCGCCTCGATCTTTCGGCCACCAGCACCCTGCAAGGTGAACTGCAAACCCAGGCCACTGCCTACCTGAAGAAACTCGCCGACCCCGTGTATGCCGCAGAAATCGGCCTGATGGGCGAGCGTTTGCTGACCCCCACCAGCACCACTCAGGTGCGCTACAGCTTCACTTTGTTCGAACTGACCCCGGACGGTTCGCGGGTGCGGGTACAAACTGACAGCACTGACCAGCCGTTCGATATCAATGAAGGCAGCAAACTGGAACTGGGCTCCACCGCAAAAATGCGGGTGATGACGACTTACCTGCAAATCATCGCCGAGTTGCACGATAAATATGCCGACATGAGCGTACCGGACCTGAAGAAAGTCGAAATACCGGAGCAGGACCGCCTCAGCCGCTGGGTCGTCGACTACTTTATCGAGAACAAGGACCACAGCCTGCAACCCTTGCTCAGTGCAGCGCTGGACCGCAAATATTCCGCCAGCCCCGGCGAAGCGTTTTTCACCGGCGGCGGGTTGCACACGTTCAATAACTTCCGCAAGGAAGACAACGGTCGCCTGCCGACCCTGCGCGACGCCCTGCGTGAGTCGATCAACCTGCCGTTCATACGCCTGATGCGCGATATAGTGCGCTACGTCACGTATTCCGGTCCCAACAGCAGCGCCGAACTGCTCAAGGATGACCGCGACCCGCGTCGTCAGGAATACCTGGCCAGTTTTGCCGACCGCGAAGGGACGTCGTTCCTGCTCAAGTTCTGGAAAAAGTACCGCAACAAGGACACCCAGGCACGGCTCGAAACCTTTCTCGATGGTATGCGCCCGACGCCGATCCGCATGGCCGCCGTGCACCGGTATCTGTTGCCACAGGCCAGCCAGCAAAGCTTCAACAGCTTCGTGCGCTCACACCTGACCGGCGCCAAACTCACCGAAAAACTCACCGACGAGCGCCTTGAGCGGCTCTATCAGGCCTACGGCCCCGGCAGCTACGACCTGCCCGACCAAGGCTTCATCGCCAAGGTGCATCCATTGGACCTGTGGATGATGGGCTACCTGCTCAACCATCCGGACGCGACGTTCAAGGACATCGTCAAAGCCAGCCAGTTCGAACGTCAGGAAGTCTACAGCTGGCTGTTCAAGAGCCGGCACAAAGGTGCACGCGACAACCGCATCCGCACCATGCTGGAGATCGAGGCATTCCTCGACATTCACCAGCGCTGGCAGAACGTCGGTTATCCCTTCGACCATCTGGTGCCTTCACTGGCCACAGCCATCGGCAGCTCCGGCGACCGCCCTGCGGCACTGGCCGAGTTGATCGGCACCATCCTCAACGACGGCGTGCGCATGCCGACGCTGCGTATCGACAGCCTGCACTTTGCCGCCGGGACGCCGTATGAAACCAAGCTGATCAATGACCCGGATGTCGGTAAACGGGTCATGCCTGCGGAAGTTGCCAAAGCGATGCGCGAAGCCCTGTCGCAAGTGGTGGACGCCGGGACCGCCAAACGGCTGGCCGGCAGTTTCAAACTGCCCGATGGCGCACCGCTGGCCATGGGTGGCAAGACCGGCACTGGCGATAACCGTATCGAAGCCATCGGTTCGGGCGGGCGGATTCTCAGTTCGAAATCAATCAACCGCACGGCGACCTTCGTCTTCTATATCGGCGACACCCACTTCGGCACGCTGACCGCTTACGTACCGGGACGCTCGGCTGAAGCGTTCAAGTTCACCTCTGCCCTGCCGGTACAGGTGCTCAAGGGTATGGCGCCGATCCTGACGCAGTACCTGCAACCGGGGACCCATACGATGTGTCTGCCGGTTCAAGTGGCGCAGCAATAGCCTCTGCGTGGTGGTCTCGGGAAAGTGTTGTGATGCCTGCAAAAAAATCCCGAGATCGCTCGTCAGACTTCCGAATCCCAGACCACCGTGACGTTGCCTCTGTAGGTTTTTCCAGGCCCGGTGAGCATTTCCTCGACTTGCTCGCGGCCGATTTCGAAGTGCAACGTGCCGGGTCTGCGATCGACGTAGTGCCCCGGCATGAAGAGTTCTGTGCCGCTGCCATCGCGCAACAATGCGCGGCGATTGACCGATTGTCCTGAGGCATCGGTGATGCCGCCGGGAAGGCTGACGAAAAGGTTCAACGGCACGGTGTGTCCACTCTTTGGCTCATGCAGAAGGCACTCATTGCCGCCGCTGTACTGGCATTCGAGCTGCATCTTGAAGCGGCTGGATGCCGACAGATTGAAAGTCTGGTCGCGGAACAGACGCTCCGGGCGGCGGTTGCGTTGCAGCCAGGCCTGCCAGCCCCCCTGTGGAAGCAGCTCAACGTGATTGCCACCGGGCGGCACTTCGACCTTGAGGGTGTGTTGCACATCAAGGTTGAAGTTGAAGGTCAACGTGCTGTCGTTGGGGATCATGATGTCGCCGAAGTCGAAATCCTGATTCGGCCCGACGGTGTAAGTGATCGATCCGGTGTAATGCCCCGTGGACATGCCCAAAGGGTTGGGCGTTCTCAGTTCATAGGCGTATTCGAAGTTGACGTACGCGATCGCAGGAACTTCGGAAATGGTATTCAGGATGCAAGCTCCAGCGCCTTCGGGAACTAACCAGAACCACAGCCGATAGGTGTTGGTTCCCACCGTGTACCCGGTGGACTGACAAGGAGCAGGGGCATACGTAAAATCACGAGGACCCCATGAGCGAGTGCCTCCAGAATGCGTGTCAAACCGATTGCCGATGCCGGCAATACGCATTTCTACCGTCTCCCGCTCCCCTCTGTCGGAAACCACCTCAAAACGTCGCCAATCGGATGGCAACTTGAACATCACCCCCCTGCGCGGATTTTCGGCACCTACCAGCATCGGTGCGTTCGACCTGAAATTCAGATCCCACGTGCGGATACTGAGAATACCTAATTCCTTACATCGCTCGGGAATGTGTCCAGGGCAGATACCGCTTTCCAGTGTCGTATTAACGAATCTGTTGACCGTTGGATTGGCCGGATCCGGGCGAAAAACCGCCGTGATCTCTTGCGTGGCGGCACTGACAACCTGCGCGCCAAACCACAGCACAATCCCTGCGCCAAACGTCGTTATGCGATTTTTTGCCGCTCTTGTTTTCCGATACATCGTTGCATCCCTGAATCACTGAATCACCTGGCAACCGAACTCTTCAAGGCGCCAACGCTTCGAAAATCATGTGCACGCTGCCGAAGTAATCGCCCGGTTGGTAGCCGTCCGGCATGTCAGCTGCGGCCACTTCCAGCCCCACACGCTTGCCGAGTCGGCCATCGAGTTCGGAGATCACTTGCTCGGCATCCACCGTGAGGCGTTTTCGGTTGAACGTCACGATCAAGGCAATGTTGTCGCTGGGCCTGCCGTTGCTCAGATACGGCTCGGCGTTGAGCCGTGCGGAAATACCGCCGTTGGTGTTTTTTACATCGAAATTTTTACGCAACGAGGTCAACTGGCCCGTCACCGGGTTGAAGTGCAGCGGTTGCTCCTGATGAATCCAGTCGGATTCCGACGGAGTCGTAGACAACACCGACATTGATCTGCGGCCCCGCGTTCGCCATCAACGGCAGCCAACCTGCAAACAGCAATGCCCATCGATAATTCATTCTCCTGACCTCATGGTGTTTAACAGCGGAACAGCTCGATTGGTGCGGTGATCAAACTTCCGAATCCCAGACCACCGTGACGTTGCCGCTGTAGGTTTTGTTATCGCCATCGAGCATTTTTTCGACCTCATCGCGGCCAATTTCGAAGTGCAGAGTTCCGGGTTTTCGTGCGATGTAGAATTTCGGCTCAAAGCGTTCAGTACCCATACCATCGAGCAACAAGGGACGGCGGTTGACCGCTTGGCCAGAGTCATCGGCCATGCCGCCGGGCAGGCTGACGGCAATATTCAGTGGCACGTTTCGCCCGGACACGGGTTCCTGCAACGCGCAGGTATTGCCCTCGGTGAACTGACATTCAAGCTTCATCTTGAACTGGCTGGAGGCCGATATATTGAAGGTCTGGTCACGGAACAGCCGCTCCGGACGGCGATTGCGTTGCAACCACGCCTGCCAACCGCCTTGGGGAAGCAACTCAATCCGGTTGCCGCCCGGTGGTATTTCCACCTTTAGGATGTGTTCCACGCTCAACACAAAATCGATGGTGATCTGGGAATCGTGAGGGACAATTACATTGCCTATATCGAAGTCCATGCCTGGCCCGACGCTGTAAGTGATGCTGCCTCTATAGATTCCGGTCGCCATCTTCAGAGGGTTGGGTGTACGCAGCTCGTAACCAAAATGCAGGTAGCGATAATGGAGTGTGGGAATATCAAACAACGCTGTCTTGGCACAGGCACCGACATTTTCCGGCACCCTCCACATGAACATGGCGTAATAGCTGAGGCCAGCTACCGAAGTCGTGGAAACACAGGGAGCAGGCGCGAAGCTCCAACTGCGGCCGCTCCATAGCTGATGCCACCCCTGCCCCCCCGTCAAATCCTCCACATGAGCGTTAAGGTCGACGCGTCCACCCACTCCCGATATTCGGACTTCCAATTGCTCGGTGTCTTCGTCGTTCGAAACGGTCAGCGTTCGCCATTCCGAGGGCACCTTCAGGTAAGCCCCTTCTCGGCGATCGGTATGATTGGCCAATACCTTGCCACCGGTCGTTTGCGGAAGACCTCCCAAGGGCATGCCCAAGCTGAACAAATTATTGTTTTTGCAATACACCGCGAAGTAGACGCAATAACCGCTATTGGTCGTTGTATTTTCAAAACGGTTGACCATGGGGTTCGCCGGGTCGGGCCTGAAACGCGCAGTCACCTCGACAGAACCAGCCTCGACCAACAGTGGAACGCCGGCAAAACATATCGCTGCCAGGTATCGTCCGAGATCATTCTTCAGCGAATGTATAAATTTCATTTTTTCCTTCCAAGCATGCCTGCAACCCGTATATTCCGGGCTGAAAATGTTGGCCTGCCGTTGCTCAGATACGGCTCGGTATTGATCCGTGCGGAGATACCGCCGTTGGTGTTTTTTACATCGAAATTTTTACGCAACGAGGTCAACTGGCCCGTCACCGGGTTGAAGTGCAGCGGTTGCTCCTGATGAATCCAGTCGGACTCCGACGGGGTTGTAGACAACACCGACATTGATCTGCGGCCCCGCGTTCGCCATCAGCGGCAACCAATCTGCAAACAGCAGTGCCCATCGATAATTCATTCTCCTGACCTCATGGTGTTTAACAGTGGAACAGCTCGATCGGTACGGTGATCAAACTTCCGAATCCCAGACCACCGTGACGTTGCCCCTGTAGGTTTTGTTATCGCCATCGAGCATCTTTTCGACCTCTTCGCGGCCGATTTCAAAGTGCAGGGTGCCAGGTCTGCGATCGACGTAATGCCCCGGCATAAAGAGTTCAGTGCCACTGCCATCTCGCAACAATGCGCGGCGATTGACCGATTGTCCTGAGGCATCGGTGATGCCGCCGGGAAGGCTGACGAAAAGGTTCAACGGCACGGTGTGTCCACTCTTTGGCTCATGCAGAAGGCACTCATTGCCGCCGCTGTACTGGCATTCGAGCTGCATCTTGAAGCGGCTGGATGCCGACAGATTGAAAGTCTGGTCGCGGAACAGACGCTCCGGGCGGCGGTTGCGTTGCAGCCAGGCCTGCCAGCCCCCCTGTGGAAGCAGCTCAACGTGATTGCCACCGGGCGGCACTTCGACCTTGAGGGTGTGTTGCACATCAAGGTTGAAGTTGAAGGTCAACGTGCTGTCATTGGGGATCATGATGTCGCCGAAGTCGAAATCCTGATTCGGCCCCAACGTGTATTTAATCGATCCTTGGTATCGCCCCGTGGACATACCCAGCGGATTGGGGGTTCTCAGCTCATAGGCATATTCGAAATTAAAATAGTGGAGCCAGGGAATTTCCTCTCTGGCTATCTTTACGCATGAGCCGGCGTTCTCCGGAACCCTCCAGAACCACAAATACATTTGCGAGTGTCCAGCCCCAAATCCAGTACTCAGACAAGGAGTTGGGGCGGAATTGAAGCGGCCGTTCCAGGAATCGATTGTTGCAGGACTCTTGACATCAAAGCGATTACCAACGCCAGCAATACGTACTTCAACTGTATGGTGTTCGCCACGCTCCGACACCACATCGAATCTGCGCCATTCAGAGGGTACCTTGAACATCACACCCTGGCGTTCAGACACACCTGGTCCCGCAGGCATCGGTCCGGTGGAGGTAAACTTTATGTCGTTGGAGCGAATGCTGAAAATGCCAAGTGACTTGCACAGCTCAGATGCGAAGGAGGGGCAGTACCCGCTTTCCGGTGTCGTATTAACGAATCTGTTGACCGTTGGATTGGTCGGATCCGGGCGAAAAACCGCCGTGATCTCTTGCGTGGCGGCACTGACAACCTGCGCGCCAAACCACAGCACAATCCCTGCGCCAAACGTCGTTATGCGATTTTTTGCCGCTCTTGTTTTCCGATACATCGTTGCATCCCTGAATCACTGAATCACCTGGCAACCGAACTCTTCAAGGCGCCAACGCTTCGAAAATCATGTGCACGCTGCCGAAGTAATCGCCCGGTTGGTAGCCGTCCGGCATGTCAGCTGCGGCCACTTCCAGCCCCACACGCTTGCCGAGTCGGCCATCGAGTTCGGAGATCACTTGCTCGGCATCCACCGTGAGGCGTTTTCGGTTGAACGTCACGATCAAGGCAATGTTGTCGCTGGGCCTGCCGTTGCTCAGATACGGCTCGGCGTTGAGCCGTGCGGAAATACCGCCGTTGGTGTTTTTCACATCGAAATTTTTACGCAACGAGGCCAACTGGCCCGTCACCGGGTTGAAGTGCAGCGGCTGCTCCTGATGAATCCAGTCGGACTCCGACGGGAGCACGTAAAACTCCGCGGTGGGAATGGTGACCGCCACCTCGAACGTTTCGCGCTCGGTGATCGCTTGCGCTGCACCACTGGACACCAGGAGCGCCAGTGATAGGGTTACCCGCGTTGCCTTGAACATTTTTTGTCACCTGACACAGTCAATATGGCCACTCGCACAGAGAGTTTCAGCCTTTGAGTTCCATCACTTTCGTCGCCTTGCCTTCGATCAGCGTGAAGCTATATGCACGACCGCGCTGTTTTTCGAACTCGAAGGTACGGCCTGGCAAAATGTGATGTTTGGTGGTCGGTTGGCAGTCGTTTTCATCCTTGACCGCGCAGTCCCTGAACTCATCGATCACCACCACGGAATTGCCTTGATTGCGCATCCGGTACTGACCGGGGCCGTCATCTATCGCGCTGTCGAAGCGGGTCTGGGCGGGCCGTACAAAAAACACCGTGCCGTAACCGGCCAGCACATTGACCCCGGCAGACAAGCCCTTTTTGTACTCTTCGCGCTCCTCGGCGGACACGGCGAACTCATCTTCCTTTTCCGGCACCACCGGCACGAAGCGCACGCGGAAATACCGCTCTTTTTCACGCTCGCCCATGAACACCAGACGGCTGCCTTGCATGCCGTTGGCCGGGACAATCAACCGTGCGGGGCTGGCCATCAACCCGTCGCGGGCAGCGGTATCGGCCTGGGTTGCCAGGGGAATTTCCCGCGAAGTGCCATCCGCGTCGTAGATAATTTCCAGGATGTTGACCTTGACGAACGCAGTGGCATCACCGCCGTTGAACACGCGCTTCAGATAGGTACTTTTGTCGGCATCCAGGTAGTCGTAGACGACACCGACATTGATCTGCGGCCCCGCGTTCGCCATCAGCGGCAACCAACCTGCAAACAGCAATGCCCATCGATAATTCATTTTCCTGACCTCATGGTGTTTAACAGTGGAACAGCTCGATTGGTGCGGTGATCAAACTTCCGAATCCCAGACCACCGTGACGTTGCCCCTGTAGGTTTTGTTATCGCCATCGAGCATCTTTTCGACCTCTTCGCGACTGATTTCGAAATGCAGGGTTCCGGGTCTACGCTCGACATAAAAACCGGGTTGAAACAGTTCGGTGCCGCTGCCGTCACGTAACAACGGACGGCGGCTGACCGGTTGACCAGAGGGGTCCGTCAGGCCATTGGGCAAGCTCACGCTGATGTTCAGCGGCACCGCATGCCCGGAGAGCGGCTCATACAGAGAACAGGTATTGCCGCCATCGTGGTGTTGGCATTCGAGCTGCATCTTGAAGCGTGATGAGGCTGAGATATTGAAGGTCTGGTCGCGGAACAACCGCTCCGGACGACGATTGCGTTGCAGCCAGGCCTGCCAGCCGCCCTGGGGGAGCAGTTCCACTCGGTTGCCACCGGGTGGGACTTCCACCTTGAGTGCATGTTGCACATTGAGGGTGAAGTTGAACGTCATCGTTTTGTCGTCAGCGATCACCACATCACCGAAGTCGAAATCACCGCCTGGCCCTATGCTGTATTCGAGCGAGCCCGTGTATTCCCCGGAAGACATGGACAACGGATTGGGCGTTTTCAGCGCGTACGCATATTCCGTTTTCGAAAATGCGAAGCGTGTTATGTCCGCTATCGGCGCTCTCTTATTACAGGCACCTGCATCTTCAGGAACTATCCAGAAGAAGCGCAGATTGGGCCCTATACCCGAGATAAGTCCGGTTGAGCGACACGGGGGGGCGGAGAACCACGAGGACGACGGCCATACACTAAAATCTGGACGCGTCGATGTATGTTGACCAATTCCAGAGATACGCATTTGCACGGTTTCCACTTCGCCCGTGCGAGTGTGAGTGACCTGAAAAGCTCGCCATTCGGAGGGCACCTTGTACATCACCCCCTCCCGAGGATTGGTGTGACCCGCATAAATAACGGGCACCCCCGGCCCCAGGTCCGGTGTTGAACCACTGAGAGGCGCTTCAATGGAAAAATATCCGTGATGTTTACAAATCGTATGACCAAAATCGGCACAAAAGCCGCTGATCGGCGTGGTGTTGATGAATTCATTCTTCAGCGGATTCGCCGGATCAGGTGTAAAGACCGCGGTGATTTCCTGAGTCAGCGCATGGGCTGCCGGCGCGAACACCGCACACAGCAATCCGGCCAGGTAATTTTTCAAGCAACTTTTCATCATTATCCCGCCGAGTCCACCGAGAAGGTGGTGTTGGCCAAGGTGTCCGGCGAGCACCGCAAATCCCCGATCATCAACACATTGTTTTCACTGCGCGCATTGCTGGGGTCGAGGCGGAATTGGCACAACAATTCCTCGCCCCGGCGCACTTCAAGGGTTGGCGAACCCGCGTTCATTTCCATGGAGAAGAAGCCGTCCACCTCACTGACGCCACGGCTGGCGTGGTTGATGACGTGGTGCCCCTTGAGCGGCTTGCCCTGCGGGTCGAGCAGGCGACCGAGTACGGTCAGGGTTTTGCTCACGGTGATCTTGCGGTAGTCCACCCCGCCCTTGTTCAGGTGATAGCGGGTTCGCTGCGGCTGGATACTCGCCGATGGCACGTGATTGCCTTCGAAGTCGAAGCTGACCGAACTGTTTTTGTAGGCGGTCAGCGGCACGAAGTTGCGCCCGGGACGCAAGGTTGCACTGCCGCCGCTGAGGTCGTCGGCGCGCAGGGCGATTTCGTCGAGATCGGTTTCCACATCGATGATCATCCCGGCGCCACCGGTGTGATGCTGGCTGGTCATGACCATGTTCTGCTTACCCACGGCCACGGTGCTGTCGAGGTTCAAACCACCGGTGTAGTTACCGTTGTAGGAGGAGCGCTGGAGGAAGGCATCGCCATTGAACGCATCGGCCTCAAAACTGGTAAGGCCGGACAACCCGACGCCATAGGTATCGGCCAGGGCCGTCACAGAGACGCTTTGCAGCACATGGTCTTCAAGGGTCTTGCGATAAGACAGCGAGCCATTGTTGTCGCGCCCGCCCTCCCGCGCAGTTCGAGTGCCGATGCTGCCCGACCATTGTTCACCCGGGCCCCCAAGCGCCACGCTGACGCTCAGGTCGACCCCGCGATTGCGTTGGTCGCCACTGCTATAACTGCCCGGTCGGTCGAACACCGAGAAGCGCCAGTTGGCATCACTGCCAAACAGCACGGTTCTTTGCGACCAGCCCAGATCGAGTGCGGCACCTTCGGTATTGCCCTCGCTGTAGGAGACCCGCCCGTTAATCGAATTCTTGCTGTTGAGCCGATGATTGATTGCCAGCGAGGTGTTGCTGGTCTGGCCGATAAATACGTTGCGCTGACGCACCCGGGTGCCGTCCGGCAAGGTTTCGTAGGTGTTGGTGGTGTCCAGCCAACTGCGGTTGTGTGTGGCAAACAGGTTTCCGGAGCCATAACTGTAATTGGCTTGCAGGTCCATCCCGGTGCCGTGGTCCTGGGTTCGATAAAGATTGCCGTACAGGCTGGTGTTGTTGGCCAGGGTCCAGTCGATCGACGAACCATACTGCTGTGTACCCTGCAACTGCCGCCCCGACAGCCCTACAATCACCCGCGGGTGCAACAGGTAATTGATGGCTGCGCCGGCCGTCATGTCGCCGTAGGACTGCTCGTCCCAGTTGCTCAGCAGTTTGCTTTCCTGCCCGGCAAACAGGTTGTAGCGCCAGCGTTCATCGAGGTTGCGCCAGTTGCTGGGCTTGTACACCAGCTCCTGGGTTGTCGATGTGATTTGCCCATCTTCGATCAGCCGCACCTCGACTTCGTAAATACCTCCCGGCAACGGCCGGGTGTCGAGGGTTTGTAATCCGGCACTGACCGCCTGTGTGTTGATCAGCACACCATTGCGAAAAATCTCCACCGAGGCCTGGCGGTTGGCAGTGACGTAGATCGGGTAAACGCTGGGTTTTGGGCTGTTGATGGCCAGGCTGTCGGAGCTGCCGTACATCAGGCCCACCGCCGTATCGGGGCTGGCGCCAAACGAACGCAACTGCCGGCTCAGTCCTTCGGAGTTGGGCGTGAAATACCCCAGGCGGACAAAACTGCCCTGTAGCTCACGCTGACCATAAAGCTCATGAACCGCGTGATAGAGCTTGTCATCCGGGCCGCCCAGACGGGCCAATTGCAGGTTCGCACGCTGAGTCCAGTTACCCAGGCTGCTGCTCGCCTCCAGGCCATAACGCCCGCCCAAGTCCTGATCCTGACCGCCGTTGAGGTTCAACTGGTTGCGCACGATCAGGCCAGTACTGCCGTTTTCGGGCAGATCGTAATAACGCCGGGCCTCGCTATCGCGTTCGGCATTTTCGGTGGCGATCGATACCAGCGAACTCTGCAAATTGTAATGCACCGCCAGCATTTGCTCCGGGCAACTGCCCTGGCAGGCACCCAGGACAACGCCCTGTTTGAGATAAGCCGCCCAGGTTTCTCGCTCATTGGCAGAAATCGGGCTGTCACCGGTGTCGGTGAATTCCAGCAACGTGACGCGATCATCCTTCGTCAAAACGATCATCGCCTCACCAAGAAACTGTTGATCACGTTCCACTCGTACCGCTAATGGCACATCGAAGAAATGCTCTTCGAATTCCGCCGGCAACCCTTTGGCCTGAGCAAGCAGACTTCGAGGTGTGTTGACGTTATTAGTGGGCGCAGCAACGGCACCAGCACATATAAAAAGTGCAAGCGCTGCCGCGATGGGAGTCATCGGGAACATGATCTTAATACTCGATTACAAATGAAGTCGGCACCTGCTTGTCATCAGGCGATAACAAGCAGGCAAGACCGCTGAATAAAATAGTTTATTCAAAAAGTTTACGATTATGGCTTCATTACAGGCTCGAAAATAACGGCGAAACTGGTGGTGTAGTTGCCATTCTGGCCGGTAGTCGGGGTATCGGCGGTAATGACCATTTCCCGCTGGATGCCCGGCACCGATTCAGTTTCGTCTACGACTTCAGTGGTGGTGTTGCTTAATTCAACGGTGCCGATCTTGACGGTCAATGGAATAGTGTCACGGCCGTTATAGAGTGCCGCATCGCCGTCGATCAGTGCGTTGATGGCGCCTCTCGGGTCAGTGTGCTTGAAGTTGAAGAGACCACGTACACTGGTCAACTCACCGCTGCCCTGTTGGGTCATGGTTTCGTCGCGACCGAAATTACTGTCTTGCGGCGCGACACTGAACAGCGAAGTCGGAACGAACGCCTTGATGTTAATCACCTGGCTAATCGGCTCGGCAGCAAAAGCCATGGAAGAGCTCAGAGCCAGGACGGACATCGGAACAGCGATAGCAAACTTCTTGAACATGTTAAGTACCTGTCTTCTTAATTGGAATAAACGTGAAGTTCTTGCGAGCCGGCCATTTAGATAATGGCGTTTTGACTCACCCTCCTCAACGCGACAGCATGATCAAGTATTTTTACAACAAAGTAAGTAGGAAAATTCCTCAACACATGTAGTTCTTTCAGCCTGTAATTGGGACGAAAAAGTCGCCATCGTCGCAACTTAACTGTTTAACCTTCAGAAATAAACTACATACAGTATTAATCGAAAAAACATACAGATAGTCCCAGCTAAACTTTCTGTAAGGCGTGTGTGACCTACAACATTAATACACGACAATTAGTTCAATTACTCTAAATTACATGAATCCCTCCGGCACCAAGTCTGCTCGCCACGAAATCGACCGTTGATCGGGGATGCTTGCATCCCGACAAAGATATATCTTAAGTTGTATCTAAACACGACAAAGAGAACGCTAGAGATGAGAGACCATCATTCTCCCCACCGCGAACACGGCGACGGTCGCGACGGCTTCGAAAAACGCCCCGGCCGCGAACGCGGTGGTCGCGGGCCACGGGTATTTGCCCCCGGCGATCTGAAATTGCTGTTACTGGCATTGATCGCCGAGCAGCCGTGCCACGGTTACGACCTGATCCGCCAGATCGAAGGCATGTTCGACGGCGCCTACAGCCCGAGCCCCGGTGTGATTTATCCGACCCTGACTTTTCTGGAAGAGAGCGAACTGATTACCGGTGATGCCGAAGGCGGAAAAAAGCGCTACAGCGTCACAGAGGCCGGTCGCCAGTCATTGGCTGAGCAAGCCGTTGCGCTCGAAGGCGTGCGAATGCGCATCGACGTCAGCAAGCGTTCGTTGCGCGGACATGATCGTCCGGCCGAAATTCACGAGGCCGTGCATAACCTGCGCCATGCGTTGCAGTTGCACCATGGACGCTGGAGCCCGGAAGAAATCCAGCGTGTCGCGACGCTGCTGAACAACACCGCCAATGCCATCGTCGACGGCCCCGCCGTTCCATCAACCCAGGAGAAAGCGAATGACTGAAGTGAACACACAAGCCATTCACCGTGTCATGCATGAAATCAAACGTCGTCGCCTGGAAGTCTTGCGCGTGGTTGACCTGACCCCACGCATGCGCCGGATTACCCTGGGCGGGCCGGAGCTGGCGGGCTTCGTCAGCCTCGGCACCGACGACCACGTCAAATTGCTGTTCCCGCAAAATGCCGAGCAAGCCGCGGTGCTGGAAACGCTGGAGCTCGGCGCCGGCAAGAGCGGCGGCCCAATGCCTGAGATGCGTGACTACACCCCGCGCCGCTACGACCTGGAAAAACTGGAGCTGGACATCGATTTTGTCCTGCACGGCGACGGCCCGGCCTCGACCTGGGCCGAGCAGGCCAAACCCGGACAGTTCCTGCACATCGGCGGGCCACGGGGTTCGATGATCGTGCCGGATATCTTCGACAGCTATCTGCTGATCGGCGATGAAACCGCCCTGCCCGCCATCGCCCGACGCCTGGAAAGCCTGGCAGCCAACCGCCGTGCGCTGGTGATTGTGGAAGTGGAAAACGGCAAGGAACAGCAAGTGCTGCAAAGCGCTGCCGAGGTCAATGTGATCTGGGTCTTGCGCGAGGGCGGCAAGGACCATTTGCTGAGCACCGTGCGGCAGATCAAGGTGCCGGCCGGCAGCCTGTATGCGTGGGTTGCGACAGAGAGCAAAGTATCGCGGCAGATCCGTCGGATACTGCTGGATGAGCATGGGCTGGATGAGCAGTTCGTCAAAGCCGTTGGTTACTGGAAGCTGAATGCTGGCGATGATGAGTGATTCAGCCTGACATG
>NZ_RCOE01000129.1:0-5581 GCF_004321495.1 Pseudomonas sp. Sample_10 | reverse complement strand
CCGTTGGTTACTGGAAGCTGAATGCTGGCGATGATGAGTGATTCAGCCTGACATGATTACTGTGGCGAGGGAGCTTGCTCCCGCTCGGCTGCGCAGCAGTCGCAACATCGGCAAACCGGATACGTCTGAAGTCCCCCTTCGCAGGTGTTGGCACTGCTTCGCAGCGCAGCAGGAGCAAGCTCCCTCGCCACAAAAGCGTTCAGCATCTCGCCGCTCGCCACCGATCCAGCCCAATCAGCAAAACTGAAATCACCACCCGTTGGTTACTGGAAGCTGAATGCTGGCGATGATGAGTGATTCAGCCTGACATGATTACTGTGGCGAGGGAGCTTGCTCCCGCTCGGCTGCGCAGCAGTCGCAACATCGGCAAACCGGATACGTCTGAAGTCCCCCTTCGCAGGTGTTGGCACTGCTTCGCAGCGCAGCAGGAGCAAGCTCCCTCGCCACAAAAGCGTTCAGCATCTCGCCGCTCGCCACCGATCCAGCCCAATCAGCAAAACTGAAATCAGCACGAACCCTAGCAACAAGCCTCCGGCATTGACGAACACCTGTGGATAACCAAGCTTCTCGACATCGATGAACGGATAGGGATAAACCGCCAGCAGATGCCCGCGCAACAGCGCATAGCCGAAGTACACCAGCGGATAAATCATCCACAGGGCGATATGGCGCAAGCGCAAAAAACCCTTGGGTACGCAACACAACCAGTAAACCAGGAACAACCCTGGCATCACGTCATGCATCAGCTCATCGGCCAGCCATTGCCAACCTTCGGGATGCCATAGATGGCGCAATAAAAGGCTGTACACCAGCCCGACCACGACGATGCTCACGGCGATGCCGCTGCTGACCCACGGCTGTAAAAACCAGCGACGCACAGCCGACTCGCGCGAGGTCAGTTCACAGGTCAGGACTGTGGCCACCAGCGTATTGCTCAGCACGGTGAAATAGCTGAAGAAGCTAACCAGCCCACCCAGCAGACTGGCACCCAGCGTCCAGCGTGAATGGAAGATCAGGTACATCTGGATGCTCAAACCGGCCCAACCGAGGATGGCAGCCACGGCCACGAAACGACGTCGCACGGCAGGCGCCTTGAACATGTTCAGAGCGGTCGCTTGGTACGCATCAGTTTCACGTACAAGCGCTCGACCTTCTCCCGTGCCCACGGGGTTTTGCGCAGGAACGTCAGGCTCGACTTGATGCTCGGGTCACTCTTGAAGCAGCGGATATCGATGCGTTCGGCCAGCCCCGACCATTCGTAGTGCTCGACCAGGGCATTGAGGATCTGCTCCAGGGTGACGCCATGCAGCGGGTCGTTGTTCTGTTCGGTCATGCTGGGCCTTCAGCGATGTTGGAATGGGGAAGCCGCGCACCTTAGCCGAGCGGCTGTTGCGGTGGAAGCGCTGCATGCGCTATTCGCTAAATGTAGGTGAATTGCGGCCCCTTGCAGGAGCGAGCCTGTCAGCGTTGGTCGTCAACGATAACGCTGGATTGCAGACGCCTCGCGGCGCTCTTGAATTCATCGCGAGCAGGCTCGCTCCTACAGTAATAGGTCGTGACTGTTACCAATTCAGAAAGGATGCATGTCAGGAAAAGCGCTTTCTCTATTTGTAACAGAACATTATGCTTGCGCCCCGCTATCGCTGAAACGCTTCATCCATCTTGCTACGCGTCGTTCATTCCTTAGAAAAAGATTAAGAATTTCCTTCTATGCCTGATTTCCCTTCCCCCCAAGACAGCGCTGTCTCAATGCCGGTCGCCTGTCGAAAAGTCCTGAAAATGCTCGGTGGCTGCACCGCGCTTGGCCTTGCCACTTGTACCCAGGCTGCCCCGGCCTTCGATAGCGATTCACCGTGGATGCTCGGCGACTGGAACGGCACGCGTACAGAACTGGCGGAAAAGGGCTACGACTTCAAAATCGATTACACCGGTGAAATGGGCAGCAATCTGCACGGTGGTTACGATCACGACCGTACGGCGCGTTACAGCGACCAGTTTGGTCTGGGTACGCACCTGGACCTGCAAAAGATACTCGGTTGGGACGACGCCGAATTTCAGCTGACCATCACCGAACGCAGCGGCAACAACATCAGCAACGACCGCATCAACGATCCGCGTGTCGGCGGCTTCACATCGGCCCAGGAAGTCTGGGGCCGCGGCCAGACCTGGCGCCTGACACAGATGTGGTATCAGCAGAAATTCTTCGATCAGCAACTCGACATCAAGGTCGGCCGCTTCGGTGAAGGCGAAGACTTCAACAGCTTCCCGTGCGATTTCCAGAACCTGGCATTTTGCGGCTCGCAGGTCGGCAACTGGGCGGGGGACATCTGGTACAACTGGCCGGTCAGCCAGTGGGCGATGCGGGTCAAGTATCACCTGACGCCCGAACTGTACGCACAAGTCGGCGTGTACGAGCAAAACCCGTCGAACCTTGATCGCGACAACGGCTTCAAGCTCAGTGGCAGCGGCACCCAAGGCGCGATTCTCCCGGTGGAATTGGTGTGGACGCCCAGGCTCAATGGCCTGCCGGGTGAGTACCGCGCCGGTTATTACTACAGCAACGCCAACGCCACCGACGTCTACAAAGACAGCAATGGCCAGCCCGCCGCCCTGAGTGGCGAAGCCTACCGCAGTGCATCGAGCAAGCACGGTGTGTGGCTCGGCATCCAGCAGCAGATCACCAGCATCGCCAGCGACCACTCCCGCGGCCTGAGCGTGTTCGCCAACGGCACGATGCACGACAAGAAAACCAACGCCATCGACAACTACGTCCAGGCCGGCGTCGTCTACAAAGGCCTGTTCGACGCTCGCGCCAGGGACGATATCGGTTTCGCCATGGCGCGCGTGCACGTCAACCCGGCGTATCGCAAGAACGCCGAGGCAACCAACCAGGCCCACGCGGTTTTCGACTACGACGATCCAGCCTACTTGCCGCCGCAAGACACCGAATACAGCGCCGAACTTTATTACGGCGTGCATGTGAACAACTGGCTGACCGTGCGCCCGAACCTGCAATACATCCGCCACCCCGGTGGCGTGAACGACGTCGATGACGCGCTGATTGGCGGTATCAAGATCCAGTCGTCGTTCTAAAAAACAAGCAAAACCCTTGTAGGAGCGAGGCTTGCCCGCGATGGCGGTGGGTCAGGCAGCCTCAATGCCAAATGACACACCGTCTTCGCGGGCAAGCCTCGCTCCTACAGGAATGGCATCAACCAACCGGTTTTTATCTGAACCCTGCCCGCACAGGATCGTCATCTACAGTGAACTTGCGCGGGACTACTTGAAACGTCACGGAGAATCACACTATGAGCACTGATGGTGCCTTGGGTCGAAGCCGTCTATGGCCAAGCCTGCTTGGCATACTGCTTCTGCTAATGGGCCTGGCCATGCTGGCCGGGGGGATCAAGCTGAGCATGCTCGGCGGCTCGCTGTACTACCTGCTGGCCGGTATCGGCCTGGCGTTGACCGGCATCCTGTTGTTGCTGGCCCGCCGTGCCGCACTGGGCCTGTACGCATTGGTGCTGTTCGCCAGCACCGTATGGGCATTGTGGGAAGTCGGCCTCGATTGGTGGCAACTGGTGCCGCGCCTGGCGATGCTGTTTGCGCTGGGCCTGGTGATGTTGCTGCCGTGGTTTCGTCGTCCGTTGCTGCGTGACGGTGCCGCACCGATGGGCACCGGCGCGCTGGGTGTGGCCGTGGTGCTCGCTGGCGTTACCGCGTTGGCCAGCCAGTTCACCAACCCCGGTGAAATCAAGGGTCAACTGGACCGCGACAGCGTCGATGGCATGACCAACACCGCCCCGGCCATGCCGGAGGGTGACTGGAACTCCTACGGCCGCAGCGCCCACGGTGACCGTTACTCGCCACTGGCGCAGATCACCCCGCAGAACGTACACAAACTGGTGCAAGCCTGGTCTTATCGCACCGGCGACCTGCCAGGGCCGAACGACCCGGGCGAAACCACCGCCGAAAACACCCCGCTGAAAGTCAACGGCATGCTGTACGTGTGCACGCCGCACAGCCAGGTGATTGCGCTGGACCCGGACACCGGCAAGGAGATCTGGCGTTTCGATCCGAAGCTCTCCACGCAGAACGCGGCGAACTTCAAGGGTTGGGCGCACATGACCTGCCGTGGCGTGACCTATCACGATGACGCGGTGTACGCCTCCGAGCAGAGCCCGACCGGCAGCGCCAGCGCACCGGTGGCCAGTGTCTGCCCGCGCCGGATCTTCCTGCCAACCGCCGATACCCGCCTGATCGCCCTCAACGCCGACACCGGCAAAATGTGCGAAGACTTCGGCGACAAAGGCCAGGTCGACCTGCGCGCCAACATCGGCGGCTTCACGGCCGGTGGTTACTACTCCACTTCGCCGCCAGCGGTCACCAAGGACCTGGTGGTGATTGGCGGTCACGTCACCGACAACGTTTCCACCGACGAGCCAAGCGGCGTGATCCGCGCGTTCGACGTGCACACCGGCAAACTGGTGTGGAACTGGGACAGCGGCAACCCGGACGACACCACGCCGATCGCCGAAGGCAAGGTCTACACCCGCAACTCGCCGAACATGTGGTCGATGTTCGCGGTCGATGAAAAACTCGGCATGCTCTACCTGCCGATGGGTAACCAGACCCCGGACCAGTTCGGTGGCGCGCGTACCCCTGAATCGGAACTGCACGCCGCGGGCCTGACCGCTCTGGACATCGCCACCGGTAAGGTGCGCTGGCACTTCCAGTTCACCCACCATGACCTGTGGGACATGGACGTCGGTGGTCAGCCGACCCTGATGGACCTGAAAACCGCCGATGGCGTGAAGCAGGCCGTCCTGGCGTCAACCAAGCAAGGCAGCATCTACGTGCTCGATCGCAGCACCGGCCAGGCCATCGTGCCGATCAACGAAGTGCCGGTGCCGCAAGGCGCGGTGGAAGGCGATCATACCTCGCCGACCCAACCGAAGTCCGACCTCAACCTGATGCCGCCACCGCTGCAAGAACGCGATATGTGGGGCGTGACGCCATTCGACCAACTGATCTGCCGGATCGACTTCAAATCCATGCGCTACGACGGTCCGTTCACGCCGCCATCGCTGCAGGGTTCGATTGTTTATCCAGGCAACTTCGGGGTGTTCGACTGGGGCGGTATCTCGGTTGACCCGGTGCGTCAGATCGCTTTCGTCAACCCGAGCTACATGGCCTTCAAATCGAAAATGATCCCGGCCGCTGAAATCGCCGCCCAAGGCCCGCGCAAAAGCGAAACCGAAGGCGTGCAGCCGAACAAGGGCGCGCCCTACGGCGTAATCCTCGAAGCGCTGCTGTCGCCGATGGGCTTGCCTTGCCAGGCGCCGGCGTGGGGTTATGTCGCCGCCATCGACCTGACGACCCAGCAGAAAATCTGGATGCACAAGAACGGCACCGTGCGCGACAGCTCGCCGGTTCCGATCCCGCTGAGCATGGGCGTGCCAAGCCTGGGCGGCACCTTCACCACCGCCAGTGGCGTCGGTTTTCTCAGCGGCACCCTCGACCAGTACCTGCGCGCCTACGACGTGAAAAACGGCAAGCAACTGTGGGAAGGCCGCCTGCC
>NZ_RCOE01000001.1:0-4020 GCF_004321495.1 Pseudomonas sp. Sample_10 | reverse complement strand
CATCCTTGCGTTCCTTGGCTGCCTGCTGATTGCGGGCAAACGCCGCAGCCTTGGCTTGTTCACGCTTGTCCCACGGGTTGCCGCCATCGCTGGCGCGCGGTGGCAGGCCGGTGTGCTGGGTGAGGATCTTGGTGGTCTTTTCCCCTGCAACCTTGTGGCTGCCGGCCGGCGTCGAGTTCTTGCGACGGGCACTCTGGTAGCTGTCGGTGGCCGGCTGATGCGCCGGGATCAGTTGATCCTTGCCCGGGCCGATCAGATCGGCGCGGCCCATGCGGGTCAGCGCTTCACGCAGCATCGGCCAGCCTTTCGGGTCGTGATAACGCAAGAACGCCTTGTGCAGACGACGCTGCTCTTCGCTCTTGACGATGGTCACCGCGTCAGACTTGTAGGTGACCTTGCGCAGCGGGTTCTTGCCCGAGTGGTACATCGCGGTGGCAGTGGCCATCGGCGACGGGTAGAACGCCTGCACCTGGTCGGCACGGAAACCGTTGCCCTTGAGCCACAGGGCCAGGTTCATCATGTCTTCATCGGTGGTGCCCGGGTGGGCGGCGATGAAATACGGAATCAGGTACTGCTCTTTGCCCGCTTCCTTGGAGTACTTCTCGAACATGCGCTTGAACTTGTCATAGCTGCCGATGCCCGGTTTCATCATCTGGTTGAGCGGACCTTCCTCGGTGTGTTCCGGGGCGATCTTCAGGTAACCGCCGACGTGGTGGGTCACCAGCTCTTTGACGTACTCCGGCGACTCGACCGCGAGGTCGTAGCGCAAGCCGGAAGCGATCAGGATCTTCTTCACACCCGGCAACTCACGGGCGCTGCGGTACAACTGGATCAACGCCGAGTGGTCGGTGTTCAGGTTCGGGCAGATGCCGGGGAACACGCACGAGGGCTTGCGGCACGCGGATTCGATTTCCGGGCTCTTGCAGGCGATGCGGTACATGTTCGCGGTCGGGCCACCGAGGTCGGAGATCACGCCGGTAAAACCCGGGACCTTGTCGCGAATCTCTTCGATTTCGCGAATGATCGACTCATGGGAACGGTTCTGGATAATCCGGCCCTCGTGCTCGGTGATCGAGCAGAAGGTGCAGCCGCCGAAGCAGCCACGCATGATGTTCACCGAGAAGCGAATCATGTCGTAGGCCGGGATTTTCTCCTTGCCGTACGCCGGGTGCGGAACGCGCGCGTAAGGCATGCCGAAGACGTAGTCCATTTCTTCGGTGGTCATCGGAATCGGTGGCGGGTTGAACCAGACATCCACCTCACCGTGCTTCTGCACCAAGGCACGGGCGTTGCCCGGGTTGGTTTCCAGGTGCAGCACGCGGTTGGCGTGGGCGTAGAGCACCGCGTCGTTGCGGACTTTCTCCACCGACGGCAGGCGAATCACGGTCTTGTCGCGAGTCATCTTCGGGCTGGCCAGGATTTGCACGACCTTGGCTTCCTGCGGATCCTCAACCGGGCCTTTTTCCTGCTCGATGGCGCAGGCCTGGGTGTCCTGGGTGTTCACATACGGGTTGATGATCTTGTCGATCTTGCCCGGACGGTCAATGCGCGTGGAATCGACTTCGTACCAGTCTTTGGGCGTGTCGCGACGAATGAACGCGGTACCGCGCACGTCGGTGATGTCTTCGATCTTGTGACCGTAGGACAGGCGCTGGGCCACCTCGACAATCGCACGCTCGGCGTTGCCGTACAGGAGAATGTCGGCGCTGGCGTCGATCAGGATCGAGTTGCGCACCCGGTCCTGCCAGTAATCGTAGTGCGCGATGCGGCGCAGGGACGCTTCGATGCCACCGAGCACAATCGGCACGTGCTTGTAGGCTTCCTTGCAGCGCTGGCTGTAGACCAGGCTCGCGCGATCCGGACGCTTGCCCGCCATGCCACCCGGGGTGTAGGCGTCGTCGGAACGGATTTTCTTGTCGGCGGTGTAGCGGTTGATCATCGAGTCCATGTTGCCGGCCGCGACACCGAAGAACAGGTTCGGCTCGCCGAGCTTCATGAAGTCGTCTTTGGACTGCCAGTTCGGCTGGGCAATGATCCCGACGCGAAAGCCCTGGGACTCCAGCAGCCGGCCGATGATCGCCATGCCGAACGACGGGTGATCGACGTAGGCATCACCGGTGACGATGATGATGTCGCAGGAATCCCAGCCGAGCTGATCCATCTCCTCCCTGCTCATCGGCAGGAATGGCGCCGGTCCGAAACATTCGGCCCAGTATTTTGGATAGTCAAATAACGGCTTGGCTGCTTGCATGTCGATAACCGGTGTTGGCTTTCATTGAATTTCGCGGGCGCGGAATATAGCACAAATTTTGACCAATTCCGACGGCTATGGTCGGAAATTGGTGAGCGCTTTGGCACACACAACCTATGTGGCGAGGGAGCTTGCTCCCGCTCGACTGCGCAGCAGTCGCAAAACCAGCAATTGCGGTGTGCCTGAATCAATACCATCGCAGGTATTGGGGCTGCTGCGCAGCCCAGCGGGAGCAAGCTCCCTCGCCACAAAAACCTCTATAACGACTTATTCGTCATCGTCGAAGTTATAGCTGCCCGGCGCCAGGTTCTCGAATCGCGTGTATTTACCGATGAACGCCAGGCGGATAAAGCCGATCGGGCCGTTCCGCTGCTTGCCGATGATGATCTCGGCAATGCCTTTGTGCTCGGTTTCCGGGTGATACACCTCGTCCCGATACACGAACATGATCACGTCGGCGTCCTGCTCGATCGCTCCGGATTCACGCAAGTCGGAGTTCACCGGGCGCTTGTTCGGCCGTTGTTCCAGGGAACGGTTGAGCTGCGACAGCGCCACCACTGGGCAGTTGAATTCTTTGGCCAGCGCTTTCAGGGATCGGGAGATCTCGGAAATCTCGTTGGTCCGGTTGTCACCGCTGGAACCCGGAATCTGCATCAGCTGCAGGTAGTCGATCATGATCAGGCCGACTTCACCGTGCTCACGCACCAGACGCCGGGTCCGGGCACGCATTTCCGACGGACTGATGCCGGCGGTATCGTCAATGAACAGCTTGCGGTCGTTGAGCAGGTTGACCGCCGAGGTCAGGCGCGGCCAGTCATCGTCTTCGAGCTGACCGGAACGCACCTTGGTCTGGTCGATACGACCGAGGGACGAAAGCATACGCATGATCAGCGATTCGCCTGGCATCTCCAGCGAGTAGACCAGAACCGCTTTTTCACTGCGCAACACGGCGTTTTCCACCAGGTTCATCGCAAAGGTGGTTTTACCCATGGACGGACGGCCGGCGACGATGATCAAGTCGGCCGGTTGCAGGCCGCTGGTCTTCTCATCGAGGTCGGTGTAGCCGGTGGACAGGCCAGTGATGGCGTTGTCGGTGTTGAACAGCGTGTCGATACGGTCGATGGCCTTGGTCAACAGGTCGTTGACGCCCACCGGGCCACCGGTTTTTGGCCGGGCCTCGGCGATCTGGAAAATCTGCCGCTCGGCCTCGTCAAGAATTTCCGCGGCAGTGCGGCCTTCCGGGTTGAAAGCGCTGTCGGCAATTTCGGTGCTGATACCGATCAACTGGCGCAATGTCGCCCGCTCGCGAACGATCTGCGCATAGGCCTTGATGTTGGCGACCGAAGGCGTGTTTTTTGCCAGTTCACCGAGGTAACCGAGGCCGCCGACTTGCGAGGTCTGACCTTCCTTGTCCAGTTGTTCGGACAGGGTCACGACGTCGATCGGCATGTTCTGATCGGCCAGCTTGGCGATCGCGCGGAAAATCAGACGGTGGTCATGTCGGTAGAAATCGCCGTCGGAGACTTGATCGAGCACGCGCTCCCAGGCGTTGTTGTCCAGCATCAGACCACCGAGCACAGCCTGTTCGGCTTCGATGGAATGTGGCGGCACCTTCAGCGCGGCGGTTTGCAGATCGTATTGCTCAGGAGCGGAAATTTCGTTCATGGCCACTTGGTTGTTCAGAAAAAAGCAGGGATTGAAAAACAGGAGTTACCAGAAAGACAAAGGGCACGACCTGTAAACAGGATCGTGCCCGATGTTACCGGCAA
>NZ_RCOE01000207.1:0-33702 GCF_004321495.1 Pseudomonas sp. Sample_10 | reverse complement strand
GGTCGGGCGTTTTTGTTTGTGCACGGTTTTATGCGTTCCCTGCAGGCGCCGAGCTCTGTTCCTGATGATCGTTCCCACGCTCAGCGTGGGAATGCCTCAACGGACGCTCCGCATCCACTGCGGCAGTAACGCAGAGCGCCACCGGGTGCATTTCCACGCGGAGCATGGGAACGATTACGCCCGATCTGCCAAGGTCGGGCGTTTTTGTTTGTGCACGGTTTTATGCGTTCCCTGCAGGCGCAAGCTCTGTTCCTGATGATCGCTGCCACGCTCTGCGTGGGAATGCTTCAACGGACGCTCCGCGTCCACTGCGGCAGTGACGCAGAGCGTCACCGGCTGCATTCCCACGCGGAGCATGGGAACGATCACGCCCGATCTGCCAAGGTCGGGCGTTTTTGTTTGTGCACGGTTTTATGCGTTCCCTGCAGGCGCCGAGCTTGCTCGATGCCTAAAGAGGCTAGTCGTGTTCTTCCAGATACTGCATCGCCATCTGCTCGGTCGCAGCCTTCATCGATGGCAGCAGATGCGGCGCCACCAGCATCATGATCTGGTACACCACCAGACGTACTTCCCCCGCTCGATCGAGAATCCGCTGGTAGTCCAGTGAGAACAGCAGCGTCATGGTTATCTGCTCCACCAGTTGCCCCAGTGCCTGGGTATCGCTGACCAGCAGCCCTTGAGCTTGCAAGCGCGCGAGCAATGAAGCCAGCGTGCGTTTGAGCCCGTTTAGCAGGTTGCGAATGCCTTTGGCCAGTTTCGGCAGGCGTCCTGCCAGATTCGACAGGTCCTGGAACAGAAACCGGTAGTGAGCCAGGCGTTCGACGATCAGGTGCAGGAACAGCCAGTAATCTTCAGGGGCCAGCTCGACGTCCGCCGGTGGGTCGAGCAGCGGCGCCAATTCGGCCTGAAAGCGCTCGAACAGCCCGAGGATCAATGGCTCCTTGCCGTGGAAGTGGTAGTAGAGGTTGCCCGGGCTGATGCCCATTTCGTTGGCAACTTCCATGGTGGAAACGTTCGGTTCGCCCTTCTGATTGAACAACTGCAGGGCACATTCGAGGATGCGGTCGCGGGTTTTCATCCAGTCTTCTTAGTGTTCGGGTCCTGCCACGGCCGACATCGGCCGTGGTTCGTTTGAACGTCAGCGCACGCGCACGTAAGTACCGGGCGCCGCCTCCATCGGTGGATAGTTCTGGTTGCCGAGGGCCATGTGGGTTTCCTTTTGCGCACCCGAGCGTTGCTGTATCCAGTCCAGCCATTGTGTCCACCAACTGCCATCCACACGCTTGGCATCGTAATACCAGGCCCGTGGGTCGCTACTCAATTTGCCATTCTCGACGTAATTGGCTTTCGGGTTACTCGGCGGGTTGAGGATGCTCTGCACATGGCCGCTGTTGGACAGGACGAAGCGACGTTCGCCACCCAGCAGTAACGTTGAGCGGTACACCGCATCCCACGGCGTGATGTGGTCGTTGATTCCGGCGACGCTGAAGCTGTCGACAGTGACCTTCTGCAAGTCGATCGGCGTGCCACACACTTCGAGACCGCCCGGATGGCTCAGCGGGTTGTGCTTGAAAAAGTCCAGCAGGTCACCATGCAAAGCCGCCGGCAGGCGCGTGTTGTCGTTGTTCCAGTAGAGGATGTCGAAGGCGGGCGGCTCCTTGCCCAGCAGGTAATTGTTGACGAAGTAACTCCAGATCAAATCGTTGGGGCGCATCCAGGCGAAGACCTTGGCCATGTCGCGGCCATCGAGCACGCCTTTTTGATAGGAGCGACGTTTGGCGGCTTCCAGGGTCTGTTCGTCGGCGAACAAGGTCGCCGGGGACTCCAGCTCGCTGTCGAGCAGGCTGACCAGGTAGGTTGCGCTGGAGACACGGCGCAGTTGGCGCTTGGCCTGCAGATGGCCTTGCAGGGCGGCGATGGTCAGTCCGCCGGCACAGGCACCCATCAGGTTGACCTCGCGGGCGCCGGTGATCGCGCGGCAGACGTTCATGGCCTCTTCGACCGCTTCAACGTAAGTCGACAGTCCCCATTCGCGATGGCGTACATCCGGATTGCGCCAACTGATCATGAAGGTCTGCAAGCCATTCTTGAGCGCGAACTGGACGAAACTGTTGTGCGGGCTCAGATCGAAAATGTAGTACTTGTTGATTTGCGGCGGCACCACCAGCAGCGGTTTGGAGTACTGCTTTTCGCTCATCGGCTTGTACTGGATCAGCTCCAGCAATTCGTTGCGAAACACCACGAAGCCTGTCGTGGTGGCGACGGTCTTGCCGACCTCGAATGCCTGTTTGGTGACCTGCCGGGGCAGGCCGTCGTTGTGCAGCAGATCGTCAACCAGATGACTGATGCCGCGCACCAGGCTGTTGCCGCCAGTGTTGAAGATTTCCTTGATCGCCAGGGGATTGAGCAGGCTGTTGGATGGCGATACGGCATCGTTGAGCAGGGCGAAGGCAAAGTGCGCACGAGCACGATCATCAGGGCTCATGGTGCTTTGGTCGATCCAGCTTTTGACCTCTTTCTGCCAGCTCAGGTAGGCCTGCAGGCTGCGACGATAAAACGGATTGAGGCTCCATGCCGGGTCGGCGAATCGACTGTCGTGCGGATTGGTCGGGTGCAGGGTATCGCCCAACAACACTCGCCCTAGTTGCCCGCCCAGTTTCAAGGCATGCCGAGCCGTGTGTACCGGGTTGCGCAAGCCATGGACAGCAACACTGCGCAACGTCGAAATCAGATCCCGGCCGCGCAGACCGGTAATCGCACTCTGTGCGTTGATGAACACGGCGGGAGTGGGCAAAGACTCCCTCGCTGGTTTTTCACGCATCAGTCAACACTCCTTCGTCTTCAGGCCAAAAACAAACACACCGAACCAGAACACCATAGACGCTGTAGCGGGTTGTTGCGCGGCGCGGCATCCTGCCGACCGACAATGCGTCGGTTAACCGCCCAATGGCGCCGGATGCGGGTGCATCACGGCACGCTGCCGTTCTTCCTGGAGGAATTTCATGATGATCGGCGCCACCGCTTCGGCACGCGTGATCAGGAACAGGTGCCCGTCATCGATGATGTGCAACTGGGCATTGGGAATCCGCCAGGCCAGTAGACGCATGTTGACCAGAGGGATCAGCGGATCGTCGTCCCCCGCCAGCACCAGGGTCGGCTGATTGATCTTGTGCAGCCAGTGAATGCTGGTCCAGCCGAGCCCGGCGAACAGCTGCCAGTAGTAACCGAGCTTGCCCGCCGAACGCACTTTCGCCGCATGGCTGGCGGCCAGCGTCGGGTCGCGTCGGAACGCGCCGCCGTAGATCATCGGGGCAATGCGGATCACGTGAGACGGCTGGATGTAGCGTCGCGGGCTGGCCATCATCCACAGCACTTTTGGCTTGCCCGGCACCATCACCGCGCCTGCCGCCGTCGCCGCCAGCACCAGTTTCTTGCAGCGCTCCGGATAGTCATAAGCGAATTGCTGCGCAAGGGCACCGCCCCACGACACACCGATCACGTTGACCTGACCATAGTCGAGATAATCGAGCATCCGCGCCGTCAGCTTGGCCAGGCCGGGAAAGCGATAAGGCCGGTTGGGCGTCGACGAACCACCGACACCGGGAACATCGAAAGCAATCACTTCCAGGTCCGGATCCAGCGCTGCGACAAACGGAAACACCAGCTCAAGGTTGGCGCCGATGCCATTGAAAATCAGCAAGGGCGTCAAATGAGGCTTGCCGGGACGTACCGCCGTGCGGAGGGTCTGACCATCCAGGTCGACGGTACGGAATATGAACGGTTGCGGCATGCTCTGGCCCTGTTTATGAATTCATCCCCGCTTCTGTAGGAGCGAGCAGGCTCGCTCCTACAGAAGCGGGGTGTGTCAGTTACCGCTCATGTACATACGTGCCCGGTGCAGCTTCGCCCGCCGGATACGCCTTGTTGCCGAGTTTCGTCGGGGCCTTTTTCAGTTCGCCGGAACGCTGGGCCTGCCAGGCCTGCCAATGCAGCCACCAGGAATCGGTGTGTTTGGTGGCATTCTCTTGCCATTCATCTGCAGTGCTCGCCATTTCGGTGCTGGTCATATAGCGGGATTTCGGATTGCCCGGCGGGTTCAGGATGCTCTGGATATGCCCGCTGCTGGACAGCACGAATTCAACGTTGCCACCGAACAGTTGCGCCGACTTGTAGCAGGACTTCCACGGGGTGATGTGGTCGTTGGTGCCGGCCAGGCAAAAAATGTCGGCCGTCACTTGCTTGAGGTCAATAGCGGTGCCGCACACTTCCAGTGCATTCGGACGAATCAATGGATTGTTTTTGAACATCTCGATCAGGTCGCCGTGGAACGCTGCGGGCAACCGCGTGGTGTCGTTGTTCCAGAACAGGATGTCGAAGACCGGAGGCTCATTGCCCAGCAAGTAGTTATTGACCCAGTAATTCCAGATCAAGTCGTTGGGACGCATCCAGGCGAAGACTTTCGCCATGTCACGGCCTTCCAGCACGCCGGCCTGGTAGGAGTGGCGCTTGGCGGCTTCGAGCGTCTGTTCGTTGACGAACAGGGCGACGTCGCTGTCCAGGGTCGTATCGAGCACGCTGACCAGCAAGGTGAGGGCATTGACTTTGTTCTCGCCGATCGCGGCGTAATGACCCAGCAGTGCGGTGCAAGTGATGCCACCGGAGCAGGCGCCGAGCATGTTCACGTCCTTGCTGCCGGTGATTGCGGTGACGACGTCAACCGCTTCCTTGAGCGCATCGATATAGGTCGTCAGGCCCCATTCGCGCTGTTCCTTGGTCGGATTGCGCCAGCTGACGATGAAAGTCTGCACGTTGCTGCGAAGGCAGAATCGCGCCAGGCTCTTGTCCGGGCTCAGGTCGAAAACGTAGAACTTGTTGATTTGCGGCGGCACCACCAGCAGTGGCCGTTCGTAGACCTGCTCGGTGATCGGCCTGTATTGGATCAGCTCCAGCACGTCGTTGCGGAACACCACCGCGCCTTCGGTCACACCCAGGCTCTTGCCGACCTCGAACGCGCCCATGTTGACCTGGCTCGGCATCCCGCCGTTGTGCACCATGTCCTTGGCCAGATGCGAGAGACCGTCGAGCAGGCTCTTGCCGCCGGTTTCGAAGAAGCGTTTGACCGCTGCCGGGTTGGCCGCGCTGTTGGTCGGGGCCATGGCTTCGGTCATGAGGTTGATCACGAAGTGCCCGCGAGCTGCATCGCTGGCCGGGAGGTTGCTTTCGTCAATCCAGTCGTGGAGTTCCTTGCGCCACGCCAGGTAAGTTTGCAGATAACGTTTGTAGAGCGGGTTCTGGCTCCAGGCCGGATCAGTGAAGCGACGGTCATCGCTGTTCGGTTGCAGTTCGGATTTACCGAACAGCACGTTCTTGAGTTCAAGACCGAAATGCGCAACGTGTTTCGCGCTGTGCACCGGTTGCTTGATGGCCTGCCTGAGCACCATTCGAGCAGAAGCCAGTAGATCCTTTCCACGCAGCCCAACGACAGGATTCAGTCCCAAGGTGTTTTCCGAGGCCTGATACTTCAAGTCATCGTTATTCTTGTTACTCATCTACGACGCTCCATTGTCCTGAGACGAGTACCCGGGGCCTCGCTGTGCAGTCACACAGCCAATGCCAGGTACTACTGCTCGGGGTGACCGTTAATACTGCATCGCTGCTTTTTGTTCGCAGAGAACACTGCAGGGAACTTGCCAGCTCCATTGGTTACCCGAGTTTAATTTTTTTCGCAAGCAGGCCAATCACCGGCGCTGAAGCGGAGCATTCAAACAGATGAAATTAGAAAATGCCCTCTAAAGAGCAAGAGGCTCAGGCTAGAGCATCAGCTTGACGACAGATTCGTTGGGGTCGCGGGTTTTTCCGGCGGCTTTGAGCTCTGCGAGATAATCTTCCCAGAGTGCGTCATGACGTCGCCCCAGCTCGTAAAGATATTCCCAAGTGAACAGGCCGCTGTCGTGGCCGTCGTCGAAGGTCAGTTTAAGTGCGTACTGACCGGCCGGTTCTACCTTGCTCAGTCCTACGTTGATCTTGCCAAATTGCAGGATGGGTTTGCCGTGGCCCTGGACCTCGGCGGAAGGCGAGTGCACGCGCAGGAATTCCGCGGGAAGGGTGTATTCCTCGCCAGACGCATATTTGAGCGTCAGGGTTTTCGAGGCTTTGTGCAGTTTGATGTCGGTGGGGATCATGACCGGGTATCCGTCTGTAGGCGTATGGTCAGCCACCTGTAGGAGCACGGCTTGCCGGCGATGGCGATTTCAAATGCGCCATCGCCAGCAAGCTGTGCTCCTACAAGGGGTCGCATGGCTTACAGGATATAACGGGACAGGTCTTCGTTCTGCGCCAATTCACCGAGGTGGCTGTTGACGTAGTCAGCGTCGATCTGGATGACCTTGCCGTCGTGGCTGCTGGCCAGGTCGCCGGCACTGAACGATACCTCTTCCAGCAGGCGCTCGAGCAGCGTGTGCAGGCGACGGGCACCGATGTTTTCGGTTTTCTCGTTGACCTGCCAGGCGATCTCGGCGATGCGCTTGATGCCGCTCGGCTGGAACTCGATGCCCAGGCCCTCGGTTTTCAGCAGTGCGCAATATTGCTCGGTGAGCGAAGCGTGCGGCTCGCTGAGGATGCGCTCGAAATCTTCCGGCGACAGCGCCTTGAGTTCGACGCGAATCGGCAGGCGACCTTGCAGCTCGGGCACCAGGTCGCTCGGCTTGCTCAGGTGAAAGGCGCCGGAGGCAATGAACAGGATGTGGTCGGTCTTGACCATGCCCAGCTTGGTGTTGACGGTGCAGCCTTCGATCAGCGGCAGCAGGTCGCGTTGCACACCTTCGCGGGACACGTCGACGCCACCGGAATTGCCGCGCTTGGCGACCTTGTCGATTTCGTCGATGAACACGATGCCGTGCTGTTCGACCGCTTCCAGGGCCTTGGCCTTCAACTCTTCATCGTTGACCAGGCGGCTGGCTTCTTCGTCGCGCACCAGTTTCAGCGCTTCTTTGACCTTGAGCTTGCGGGACTTCTTTTTGCCCTTGCCCATGTTGGCGAACAGGCTTTGCAGCTGGTTGGTCATTTCTTCCATGCCCGGCGGCGTGGCGATCTCGATGCCGGCCATTTCGGCGACTTCGATTTCGATCTCCTTGTCATCCAGCTGACCTTCGCGCAGGCGTTTGCGGAACAGTTGGCGGGTGTTGGAATCGGCTGTCGGGGTGTCGTCGTTGCTGAAGCCCATGCGCGCAGGCGGCAGCAGGGCGTCGAGGATGCGCTCTTCGGCGGCGTCTTCGGCGCGGTGGCGAACCTTGACGATTTCCTGCTCGCGCAAGAGCTTGATGGCCGCATCGGCAAGGTCACGAATGATCGACTCGACATCACGGCCAACGTAGCCGACTTCGGTGAACTTGGTCGCTTCGACCTTGATGAACGGAGCATTGGCCAACTTGGCCAGGCGCCGGGCGATCTCGGTTTTACCGACACCGGTCGGGCCGATCATCAGGATGTTCTTCGGCGTTACTTCGACGCGCAGCTCTTCGGGCAGCTGCATCCGGCGCCAGCGATTGCGCAGGGCAATGGCGACGGCGCGCTTGGCATCGTCCTGGCCGATGATATGGCGATTGAGTTCGTGGACGATTTCACGGGGAGTCATGGACATAGTATTTAGCGGACCTCAAGCAAGAATGAGCCGTGGCGCGATGGCCTGCACGGGCTTACTCGGCGCAGTCCTGCTCCTCAATGGTCTGGGTGTGGTTGGTGAATACACAGATGTCGCCGGCGATGCCGAGAGCGGTCTCGACGATTTCCCGGGCCGACAGATCGGTTTTTTTCAGCAGCGCGCTGGCGGCTGCCTGAGCGTAGGCGCCGCCGGAGCCCATGGCGATCAAACCGTCTTCGGGTTCAACCACGTCACCGTTGCCGGTGATGATCAGGGACGCGTCTTTGTTGGCGACGGCGAGCATGGCTTCGAGGCGGCTCAAGGAACGGTCGGTACGCCATTCTTTGGCGAGCTCGACAGCGGCGCGGACCAGATGGCCCTGGTGTTTTTCCAGCTGGCCTTCGAAGCGTTCGAAGAGGGTAAAGGCGTCAGCGGTGGCACCGGCAAAACCGGCGATGACCTGGCCGTGGTACAGGCGACGAACTTTTTTCGCGTTGCCTTTCATCACGGTGTTGCCAAGCGAAACCTGGCCGTCGCCGCCCATGACGACTTTGCCGTGGCGGCGAACTGAAACGATGGTGGTCAAGGGAAGAGTCTCCACGCAGCGGGGCGAAAATGCCTTATGCCCCTTCATATGGGGGTGGTGGAGTGGATTTCAACTGCGGGACGGGAGAGGGGACGAGCGGTGTTTAGCGTGATCGTTCCCACGCTCTGCGTGGGAATGCAGCCCGGGACGCTCTGCGTCCCTCCCGGCGCTGGAACGCGGAGCGTCCCTTGAGGCGTTCCCACGCAGAGCGTGGGAACGATCGAACACGGCGTTAGCGGCTCTGGCGTTGTTGTAACAGCAGGTTGCTGAACCCGGCGCCGGCCAGTTGTTTCTGTGCAGTGGTCAGTTGTTCGCGATTGCTGAACGGTCCGACCAGCACCCGGTACCAGGTTTCGTCTTTCACCGTTCCCGATTCCACCGCCACCGCCTGGCCGAGCAGGATGATCTGCGCTCGAACCTTGTCCGCATCAGTCTCCTTGCGGAACGAACCGGCCTGCAGGAAGAACTTGGTTACCGGCGCGGCCTTGGTGACAGGTGGCGCGGGTGGCGGCGTAATGCCGGCCAGGGCTGCCTGGGCGCGGGCGGTGTCGATCTTCGCCGCTTCGGCCGGGGTCACCGGCGTGGTCGGAATGGCTGGCACTTGTGGCGTCGGCAGGGTTTTCTCCGGCACGGCATCCGGCGGCACGATGACTTCCGATTCCGGCAGCAGGGTGTAGAAGTCGTATTTCGGCTTTACCGGTTGCGTCGGGCTCGGCGGAGTCTTGTTGGCCTCGGCAATCTTGCTGGCTTTCTGCTGTTGCTCGACCTTCTCGCGCTTGACCGTATCGCTGCCTTTGCCCGGCTCCAGTTTCATCAGGAACACGATGAATGCACCGACCGTCAGGCCGATGGCCATCCACAGCCAACCCGGGATCGGTTGCTTCGCTGGAGCTTGGTAACGGCTGGCGCCACGTTTGGGTGCAGGTTTTTTCTTGGCAGCCAACTTACATACGCTCCAGAGTTTCCAGACCCAACAGCTCCAGGCCTTGCTTGAGGGTGCGACCGGTCAGTGCGGCCAGACGCAGACGGCTCTGCATCTGCGCCGGGGTGTCGGCGGCGAGGATCGGGCAGTTCTCGTAGAAGCTGGAGAACAGGCCGGCGACGTCGTACAGGTAGGTGCAGAGGATGTGCGGCGTGCCTTTTTCAGCCACGTTGTTCAGGATCTCGCCGAACTGCGCGAGTTTCGCTGCCAACTCATGTTCGTGGGCCGCTTCGAGCACGATCTGGCCTTCGACTTCGCTGAAGTCCTTGCCGAGTTTGCGGAACACACCGGCCACGCGGGTGTAGGCGTACAGCAAGTACGGCGCGGTGTTGCCTTCGAAGTTGAGCATCAGGTCGAAGTTGAAGCTGTAGTCGCTGGTGCGATGCTTGGACAGGTCGGCGTATTTCACCGCACCGATGCCCACCACCTTGGCGATGTTGCGCAACTCGGCTTCGGCCAGCTCGGGGTTCTTGTCTTTCACCAGGGTGTAGGCGCGTTCCTGGGCTTCGGTCAGCAGGTCGATCAGCTTGACGGTGCCACCGTCTCGGGTCTTGAACGGACGGCCATCGGCGCCGTTCATGGTGCCGAAGCCCATGTGTTCCATCTCCATCGGATGGGTCACGAAGCCGGCCTTGCGCGCCACGGCGAACACTTGCTGGAAGTGCAGGGCCTGACGCTGGTCGACGAAGTACAGCGCGCGATCAGCCTTGAGTGTGCCGCTGCGGTAGCGCACGGCCGCCAGGTCGGTGGTGGCGTAGAGGTAGCCGCCGTCGGCCTTGACGATGATCACCGGCAGCGGGTCGCCATCGGCATTCTTGAACTCGTCAAGGAACACGCATTGCGCGCCGTTGCTCTCGACCAGCATGCCGGCGGCCTTGAGGTCGTTGACCACGTTGATCAGGTCATCGTTGTAGGCACTTTCACCCATGACGTCGGCCATGGTCAGTTTGACGTTGAGCAGCTCGTAGATTTTCTGGCAGTGGGACAGCGAGATGTCCTTGAACTTGGTCCACAGCGCCAGGCAGTCGGCGTCACCAGCCTGCAACTTGACCACCAGGCCGCGGGCGCGGTCGGCGAACTCTGCGGATTCGTCGAAGCGTTGCTTGGCGGCGCGGTAGAAGTTCTCCAGGTCCGACAGCTCGTCGCTGGTGATCGGGTTTTCCTGCAGGTACGCCATCAGCATGCCGAACTGGGTGCCCCAGTCGCCGACGTGGTTCTGACGGATCACGGTGTCGCCCAGGAACTCCAATACGCGAGCCACGCCGTCGCCGATGATGGTCGAGCGCAAGTGGCCGACGTGCATCTCTTTGGCCAGGTTCGGTGCCGACAGGTCGACCACGGTGCGCTGCAGCGGGCCAGCCTTGCGCACGCCGATATTGCCATCGGCCAGGGCCGCGTCGAGGCGTGAGGCCAGGGCATCGGTGTTCTGGAAGAAATTCAGGAAGCCGGGACCGGCGATTTCGGTCTTGCTGACGTTTTCGTCGGCCGGCAGCGCGGCGATGATTTTTTCCGCCAGGTCGCGCGGTTTCATGCCCGCCGGTTTGGCCAGCATCATGGCGATGTTGCTGGCGAAATCGCCGTTTTTCTTGTCGCGCGAGTTTTCCACCTGGATCGCCGGCGACAGGCCTTCAGGCAACACACCTTCGTTGACGAGTTGGGTGATGGCTTGTTGGATCAGCTGGCGAATGGTGTCTTTCATGGTCTTCTCTTTCGACCGCTGGCGCGGCGGGCGCATCATGCGCTGGTGGAAAAACTGGGCATTATCCGTTGCCGGAGCGGGCTTGCCAACCATTGTAGGTTCATTGCGGACTTACGGCAGACGATTAACCTGTGGCGAGGGAGCTTGCTCCCGGTGGGGCGCGGAGCGGCCATGAATTCAGGCCCCGCGGTCTCACTGAACGGCTCGAGGTGCCATATTTACGACTGCTTTGCAGTCGAGCGGGAGCGAGCTCCCTCGCCACAGTTGTCATCAATACAAATCGACTGGATCAACATCCAAAGACCAGCGCACCGCACGCCCACTCGGCATCTGCTCCAGTACCAGCAACCAACTGGCCAGCAATCGATGCAGCGGCGCCCGGGCGGTCGCCTGCAACAGCAACTGCGCGCGATACCGCCCTGCCCGGCGCTCCATCGGCGCTGGCACCGGGCCCAGCAGCTCGATGCCGGTCAGGTTCTGTTCGATCAGCAGGCGCTCGGCCTCGCTGCACGCCTCATCGAGAAAGCCTTCCGCTTGCCCTGGTTTATGCGCTTCGGCGCGCAGCAACGCCAGGTGCGCAAACGGCGGCAAGCCCGCTGCGCGGCGTTCGCTCAAGGCTTGTTCGGCAAAGGCGAAATAGCCCTGTTCGGTCAGTTGGATCAACAGCGGATGGTCAGCAAGATGCGTCTGGATGATCACCTTGCCCGGTTCTTCGGCACGGCCTGCGCGGCCCGCGACCTGAACAATCAATTGCGCCATGCGTTCACTGGCACGGAAGTCGCCGGAGAACAGCCCGCCGTCGGCGTCGAGAATCGACACCAGCGTTACCCGTGGAAAGTGATGACCTTTGGCAAGCATTTGCGTGCCGATCAAAATGCACGGTTGGCCTTTCTGGATGGTCGCGAACAACTGGTTCATCGCGTCCTTTCGTGAGGTACTGTCGCGGTCGACCCGCAGGACCGGATAGTCCGGAAACAGGATCGCCAGACGCTCTTCGGCCCGTTCGGTGCCGGCACCCACCGGGCGCAAGTCGACCTTGTTGCACTTAGGGCATTGGCGGGGTACGCGTTCGACATAGCCGCAATGGTGGCAACGCAGTTCGCCGTAACGCTGGTGCACGGTCATGCGTGCATCGCAGCGCTGGCATTCGGACATCCAGCCGCAGTCATGGCAAAGCAGGGTCGGCGCAAAGCCTCGGCGATTGAGGAACACCAGCACCTGCTGACCGGCAGCCAGGGTCTGGCCGATGGCTTGTTGCATCGGCCCGGAAATGCCGCTGTCCAGCGGACGGCTCTTCACATCCAGGCGCAGGAAGCGCGGTTGCTTGGCACCGCCAGCGCGTTCATTCAGTCGCAGCAAGCCGTAGCGACCGGTATAGGCGTTGTGCAGGCTTTCCAGAGAGGGCGTGGCCGAGCCGAGCACGATCGGGATGTTTTCCTGCCGTGCCCGCACCAATGCCAGGTCGCGGGCATGGTAGCGCAGGCCTTCCTGCTGTTTATAGGAGCCGTCATGCTCCTCGTCGATGATGATCAGCCCCGGGTTTTTCATCGGTGTGAACAGCGCCGAGCGGGTGCCGATAATAATGTCGGCTTCGCCATCTCGGGCGGCGAGCCAGGCCTCAAGGCGTTCGCGGTCGTTGACCGCCGAGTGGATCAGCGCGATGCGCGCATTGAAGCGCTGCTCGAATCGCGCCAGGGTTTGCGGACCGAGATTGATTTCCGGGATCAGCACTAACGCTTGCTTGCCGGCCTCAAGGGTCTCGCGGATCAGCTGCAAGTAGACTTCGGTCTTGCCGCTGCCGGTGACACCGGCCAGCAGAAAAGCGTGATAACTGTCGAACCCGGCGCGGATCGCTTCGTACGCTGCACGCTGTTCCGCGTTGAGCGGCAATTCGGGCTGGGCCAGCCAGTGTTCATGGCGGACACCAGGCGCGTGGCGGCGGATTTCAACTTGCACCAGATCCTTGGCCAGCAGCAAATCCAGGCTGTCTTTGCTCAGCATCAGCTTGCTCAGCAACTGGTGAGCGACGCCATGGGGGTGCTGCGCCAGTGTCGCCAAAGCTTCACGCTGGCGCGGGGCGCGGGCGATACGCGGGTCATCGAGACTCGCACCCGGCGCGGCAGACCAGAAGCGTTCCTGCCGCGCTTCGGCCAGTTCGCCCTGGCGCAGCAATACGGGCAAGGCCCAGCTCAAGGTATCGCCGAGGCTGTGCTGGTAATACTGGGAGGTCCACAGGCACAACTTGAATAACGCCGGGGGAAGTGGTGGTGTGGCGTCGAGCAAGGCCAGCGCGGGCTTGAGTTTTTCCGCTGGCACTTCGCTGGTGTCGGTGACTTCCACCAGGATCCCAATCATCTCGCGACGGCCAAATGGCACTCGCAGGCGCATGCAGGGGTGCAACTGTTCGCGCCGCACGCCGGCCGGAGCGCGGTAGTCGAACAGGCGGCGCAGCGGCGAAGGCAGGGCGAGGCGCAGAATGGCGTCGGGCACGCGTTTTCTCGATGTAGGGGTGAAGTAGCAGGCCGCGAGCCTAGCAGACGACCGGTTTGAGGGACAGCTTGCGTGATTGGCATTGTCTGGTAGAATCCGCGGCCTAATTACGTGCGGTATTCAACAATAGTGTTGGGTGGCGGCACGCTAGCCTGAGGAAAACACCATGAAAGCTGATATCCATCCAGAATACCCAGCAGTTGCTGTTACCTGCAGCTGCGGCAACAAGTTCGAAACCCGTTCGACCTTCGGCAAAGCCCTGGCGATCGACGTTTGCAACGAATGCCACCCGTTCTACACCGGTAAGCAGAAGACTCTGGACACTGGCGGCCGCGTTCAGCGCTTCGCAGACCGTTTCGGTGCTTTCGGCGCGAAAAAGGCCTAAGGCCGATCAACTTGGGAGGCCGTTGCGGTTTTTCCATGCTGATGAAAAAGGCGTCCCTTGCGGGCGCCTTTTTTCTGTCTGCGATTTGGCTCTCAGCGGCCCAGGCCTTTTGTCCGGCTCCGGCCGGGCTGGCATCGGTCGCAGTCCAGCGAGTGGTCGACGGCGACACGCTGCGCCTGAGCGATGGTCGCAATGTGCGCATGATCGGCTTGAATACGCCGGAGTTGGGCAAGAAAGGGCGCTCCGACGAGCCGTTCGCCGTCGCTGCACGAAAGCGCCTGGAAGATTTGGTGGCGGCGAGTGATGGGCGAGTCGGCCTGCGGCCCGGCAAAGAAAGCAAAGACCGCTATGGCCGGACGTTGGCCCATGTCTATGGTGCCGACGGCGCCAACCTCGAAGCGCAAATGCTCGCCGAAGGCCTGGGGTTTCTCGTGGCAGTCGCGCCGAATACCGATCTGATCGACTGTCAGCAGGCTGCGGAACGCGGTGCCCGCCATTCCGGACTCGGCGTGTGGCGCCGGTCGCCCGTGTTGCAGGCGGATCAAATCAGCGTTTCCGGATTCGCTTTGCTCAGTGGCCGTGTGAGCAGGGTTCAGCGCAATCGTGGCGGGATTTGGATCGAGTTGCAGGACTCGGTTGTATTGCGCGTTGCACCCAACTTGCTGACCCGATTCGATGTGGCCTCGCTGGAAAGTCTCAAGGGCAAGCAGATTGAGGCGCGTGGCTGGGTGCTGGACCGTTCCCGTCGTGGCGGTCTCAAGGAGGGTCAGGCGCGCTGGGTGTTGCCGCTGACCGATCCGGCGATGCTGCAAGTGGCACATTGATAAAAAATTGTAGACATTTTTTCTATCGATTGTGAACAGTCTATCCCTTGTGTTCCGTGGCTCTTGGGCCAAAGTCGTATGGCCGGGCGCTTGACAGGGGTGACCGGTCAGTCTTGTGGGGATTTTGCGAGGCGCGTATCCTCGCTGACCAGTCTGTCCAACAGTAAAAGCGGAATGCCAAAATGTCTGATCTGAAAACTGCCGCTCTCGAATATCACGCCCATCCTCGTCCAGGGAAGCTGAGTGTCGAGCTCACCAAGGCCACCGCTACCGCCCGCGACCTGTCGCTGGCCTACAGCCCCGGCGTAGCCGAACCAGTACGCGAAATCGCCCGCGATCCTGAACTGGCCTACAAATACACCGGCAAAGGCAACCTGGTTGCAGTCATTTCCGATGGCACCGCGATTCTCGGCCTGGGTAACCTCGGCCCATTGGCCTCCAAGCCAGTGATGGAAGGTAAAGGCGTGCTGTTCAAGCGCTTCGCCGGCATCGACGTTTTCGACATCGAAGTCGACTCCGAAAGCCCGCAAGCCTTCATCGACACCGTCAAGCGCATCTCCATCACCTTCGGTGGCATCAACCTGGAAGACATCAAGGCACCTGAGTGCTTTGAGATCGAACGCGCTCTGATCGAGCAGTGCGACATTCCGGTATTCCACGATGACCAGCACGGCACCGCGATCGTGACCGCAGCCGGTATGATCAACGCCCTGGAAATCGCCGGCAAAACCCTGCCGCAAGCCAAGATCGTCTGCCTGGGCGCCGGTGCTGCCGCCATCTCCTGCATGAAATTGCTGGTGAGCATGGGCGCCAATATCGAAAACATCTACATGATCGACCGTACCGGCGTGATCCACTCCGGCCGTGACGACCTGAACCAGTACAAGGCTGTTTTCGCTCACGCGACCGAAAAGCGCACCCTGGCTGATGCACTGCAAGGTGCTGACGTGTTCGTCGGCCTGTCCGGCCCGAACCTGCTGAGCGCTGAAGGCCTGCTGTCCATGGCGCCTAACCCGATCGTGTTCGCTTGCTCGAACCCTGATCCGGAAATCTCCCCGGAACTGGCCCATGCCACCCGTAACGACGTGATCATGGCCACCGGCCGTTCGGACTACCCGAACCAGGTCAACAACGTACTGGGCTTCCCGTTCATCTTCCGTGGTGCCCTGGACGTTCGCGCCAAGCGCATCAACGAAGAAATGAAAGTGGCAGCAGCCAACGCCCTGCGCGAACTGGCCAAACTGCCGGTACCTCAGGAAGTGTGCGACGCCTACGGCGGCATCAAGCTGGAATTCGGTCGTGAGTACATCATTCCGAAGCCAATGGACAAGCGTCTGATCACCCTGATCTCCGATGCCGTGGCTAAAGCCGCAATCGAGACCGGTGTGGCAACCCTGCCGTATCCGAAGAACTACCCGCTCAAAAGCGTGGATGACGTGTTCAACGGCTAAGTCGTTGTAGCGCTTCAACCGAAAAGCCCCGGCTCGTTTTGAGTTGGGGCTTTTTTGTGTCTGGCGGGTGATCATTCCCACGCTCCGCGTGGGAATGCCTCTGCGGACGCTCTGCGTTCGGCTCTGGATGGGACGCGGAGCGTCCCTGGCTGCATTCCCACGCGAAGCGTGGGAACGATCAATCCTGCAGGCACAAAAAAGCCCCGCACTTTCACGAAGGCAGGGCTTTCTGTTGGCGCTGAAATCAGAACAAATCGATCGGCGCCGCTTCATCCGCCGGCAGCGGGCTGCCCGGCGTAATGCCGTTACCCAGCTCGTTCATCGACGGTGGCGTGTCCTCGGCCTTGAACAGCTCGAAGTAGGCGCCCGGCGTGCCTGGAGTGGCGGCGCGGCCGCTGATCGGGTCGACTCGCAAGCTGAGGATGCCTTCCGGCTCTGGCTGCGTATGCGGCGGCAGGTCCTTGAGCGCGGCGGCCATGTAGTTCATCCAGATCGGCAGGGCTACGGTGCCGCCAAACTCCTTGCGCCCCAGGCTTTCAGGCTGGTCGAAGCCGGTCCAGACGGTGGTCACGTAATCGGCGTTGTAACCGGAGAACCAGGCGTCCTTGGATTCGTTGGTGGTACCGGTTTTACCCGCGATGTCGCTGCGACCCAAGGCCAGCGCACGACGCCCGGTGCCGAGTTTTATAACGTCCTCGAGCATGCTGTTGAGGATGTAGGTCGTGCGGCCATCAACAATGCGTTCAGCCACCGCCGGTGCTTGGGGTGTCGGTTGTGCGTTCATGGCATCGCTCGGCGTTGCGTTGACCGTGAAAGCTTCGGCAACTGGCGCGGCAATGCCGTCGGTGGCTGCGCCGCCCTTCGGCACGCTGGGCGGATTGGCGACGAAAAGCGTGTCGCCGTTGCGGCTTTCGATTTTGTCGATGATGTAAGGAGTGATCTTGTAGCCACCGTTGGCGAACGTGGCCCAACCGGTGGCGATCTCCATCGGCGTCAGCGTTGCGGTGCCCAGTGCCAGCGACAGGTTGGGAGGCAGGTCCTGCTTGTTGAAGCCGAAGCGGCTGATGTAGTCGATGGTCTTGCCGACGCCCATCGCTTGCAGCAAGCGGATCGATACCAGGTTGCGCGACTTGTACAGCGCCTCACGCAAACGAATCGGGCCAAGGAAGGTGTTGGTATCGTTCTTCGGGCGCCAGACCTTGTCCAGGTACTCATCGACGAAAACGATCGGCGCATCGTTCACCAGGCTGGCGGCGGTGTAGCCATTGTCCAGCGCAGCGCTGTACACGAATGGCTTGAAGCTCGACCCAGGCTGACGCTTGGCCTGCAGTGCGCGGTTGTAGTTGCTCTGCTCAAAGGCAAAGCCACCCACCAGCGAGCGGATCGCGCCATTTTGTGGATCGAGAGACACCAGCGCACCCTGAGCCTGGGGAACCTGACTGAACTTCAGCGAATTGTCCGGCTGGCGTTGTACACGGATCAAGTCGCCAACCTGGGCGACATCCGACGGCTGCTTCGGATTGGGCCCCATACTGTTGGTGTTCAGGAAAGGGCGAGCCCATTTCATGGTTTCCCAGCTGACGTGTTCCTGTCCGGTGCGGGTCAGCACCTGCAGCCCGGTCTTGTCGACCTGGGTAACGATGGCCGGCTCAAGGCTGCTGATGGTGCGCTGCTTGGTCAGTTCGGTGGCCCAGGCTTCGCGGGTCTTGCCCGGCAGGCGTGATTCAGGGCCTCGGTAGCCGTGACGCTGGTCGTAGGTCATCAGGCCTTCGTGGAGGGCGGTGTTGGCCATTTCCTGAAGGTTGCTGGGCACGGTAGTGGTGACGCGGAAACCTTCGGTATAGGCGTCGCTGCCATAGCGGCCGACCATTTCGGCGCGGGCCATCTCGGCGATGTAAGGGGCGTTCACTTCCGGTGTCGGCACGTGATAGCTGGCGTTCAGCGGTTCGTTGATCGCCGCGGTGTAATCGGCTTCAGTGATTTTGCCCAGTTTGTACATGCGCCCCAGGATCCAGTCGCGCCGCTCTTTGCTGCGGGCCGGGTTGGCCAACGGGTTGAAACGAGACGGGGCCTTGGGCAGGCCGGCGATCATGGCCATCTGCGCCAGGCTGACGTCGCGAATCGACTTGCCGTAATACACCTGCGCGGCAGCTTCGATACCGTAGGCACGGTTGCCCAGGTAGATCTTGTTGACGTACAGCTCAAGGATTTCGTCCTTGGTCAGCTGGCGTTCAATCTGCAGCGCCAGGAGGATTTCCGTGGTCTTGCGGGAAAAGCTGCGTTCGCTGGTCAGGAAGAAGTTCTTCGCTACCTGCATGGTAATGGTGCTGCCGCCGGACTGGATGTGGCCACTTTTGACCAGTTGGGTCGCCGCGCGCATCAGGCTGCTGGGGTCGACGCCGTAATGGTTGGCGAAGTTGTCGTCTTCAGCACTTAGTAACGCATTTATGAAATTGGGTGGAATGTCGGCGAACTTGATCGGGGTACGGCGCATTTCGCCAAATTCTGCGATCAACTTGTTATCGCTGCTGTAGACCCGCAATGGAATCTGCAACTGAATGCTTCTCAAAGCCTCCACGGACGGCAATCCGGGGCTAAGGTAAAGAAACGCCCCGCTCAGACCCAGAAGCAGTCCGCAGAAAACCGCGACGATGGACCAACCGAAAAATTTCAGCAGACGAATCAAGGCTTTTGGATATCCAGGGCAAAAAATGAATTAGGCATCAGGGTTCAGGCTAAAGGCGAACGACCCGCGCTTGAGAAAGCGGAAAAAAACGCTGGGCATTATAAGCATTTTTCCGCCGCAGGCGTCATTGACGGCAGCTGTCAAGACGGGCGGAGGGAACGCAATACACATTACAGAGTCCGTAACTCACGGATAGTCATAGGGAATTGCTAGTGCCAGGACTCTTCAACAAAAAAGCCAATACGCTTTTAGGGATCGACATCAGCTCAACTTCGGTGAAGCTCCTGGAGCTGAGCCGTCAGGGCGACCGTTACCGGGTGGAGGCCTACGCGGTCGAGCCACTGCCTGCCAGTGCGGTTATCGAGAAAAACATCGCAGAGCTCGAAGGTGTGGGCCAGGCCCTTTCCCGCGTACTGGTCAAGGCCAGAACCAATGTCAGGAACGTCGCCGTCGCCGTGGCCGGCTCGGCGGTGATCACCAAGACTATCGAAATGGATGCGGGGCTTTCCGATGACGAGATGGAAAGCCAGCTCAAGATCGAGGCCGATCAGTACATCCCTTATCCGCTGGATGAAGTCGCCATCGATTTCGAAGTCCAGGGCGCGTCGACACGTAACCCCGAGCGGGTCAATGTGCTGCTCGCCGCCTGTCGCAAGGAAAACGTCGAGGTTCGCGAAGCGGCATTGACCCTGGCCGGCCTGACTGCGCGGGTGGTTGATGTCGAAGCCTACGCGCTGGAACGTTCGTTCGGCTTGCTGGCCAATCAGTTGGCGGCGTCGAAGGAGCGCCTGGTAGCGGTGGTCGATATCGGCGCAACCATGACCACCCTGAGCGTGCTGCACAAAGGGCGGATCATCTATACCCGCGAACAACTGTTTGGCGGGCGACAACTGACCGAGGAAATCCAGCGTCGCTACAACCTGACCGTTGAACAGGCGGGGCGGGCGAAGAAGCAGGGCGGGCTGCCTGACGACTATGAGCGTGAAGTGTTGCAGCCTTTTCGCGAAGCTCTGGTTCAGCAGGTATCCCGCTCGTTGCAGTTTTTCTTTGCTTCCGGTCAGTACCACTCCGTTGATCAGATCCTTTTGGCAGGCGGGACCGCTTCGGTTCCGGGGCTGGACCAATTGATCGAGCAGCAATTGGGCACGCCGACGCAGGTAGCCAATCCGTTTTTCGAGATGACCCTGAGCAGCAAGGTCAATGCCGCGGCCCTGACCAGCGATGCCCCGGCCATGATGATTGCCTGCGGGCTGGCCCTCAGGAGTTTCGACTGATGGCACGGATCAATCTTTTACCTTGGCGGGAAGAACTGCGCGAGCAGCGTCGCAAACGCTTTCTGCTGACTCTGGTCGGCGTGCTGGTGGGATCGACAGGCGCTGTGCTGATCGCCAATCAGGCCATCGACGGCGCCATCAACCGTCAGATTGCGCGCAATGATTACATCGGCAAGCAAATTGTCGTGGTCGACGAGCGGATCAAGCAGATCAGTGAGCTCAAGGCTCGCCGTCAGCAACTGGTCGAACGCATGCGGATCATCCAGGACTTGCAGGGCAACCGGCCGATCAGCGGGCGGATTTTTGATCAGCTGGCGCGAACCCTGCCGGATGGGGTGTATTTCACTGAAGTCAAAATGTCAGGCAAGACCTTGTCGATCACCGGTGCGGCAGAGTCGAACAATCGTGTATCCGATTTGATGCGCAACCTGGATGCCTCCGATTGGTTTGATGCCCCCAGCCTGACCGAGGTGAAAGCGACCACTGCCGGACAACTGGATCAAGCCAACGTCTTTCAGTTGAGCGTGCGGCAGACCCAGCCGGCTGCGGTGGAGGGCGGGAAATGACTCCGTCTGAATGGTTCGAAGGGCTGCGCAAGATCGATATCAACGAACTGGATACGAGCAATATCGGTTCCTGGCCGCCCGCGATCAAGGTGTTGGTGGGTGTGCTGCTGATGGTTCTGGTGTTGTCGCTGGGTTACAGCATGACCACCAGCGAGCTTGAGAATCAGCTAGATCTCAAGCGTGAGGAAGAGTCGACCCTCAAAGAGCAGTTCGCCACCAAGGCGCACATGGCGGCAAACCTCGAGCTTTACACGCAACAGATGAAAGAGATGGAAAACTCCTTTGGCGTGCTGCTGCGGCAATTGCCCAGTGATACCGAAGTGCCCGGTCTGCTGGAAGACATCACTCGCACCGGTCTGGGCAGTGGCCTGGAATTCGAAGAAATCAAACTGCTGCCGGAGGTGACCCAGCCGTTCTACATCGAATTGCCGATCCAGATTACCGTCACCGGCGCTTATCACGACCTGGCGACGTTCGTCAGCGGTGTAGCCGGTCTGCCGCGCATCGTCACCCTGCACGATTTCGACCTGGCCCCGGCCAACCCTGACGGCGGGCCGAAACTGCGCATGAGCATCCTGGCCAAGACCTACCGCTACAACGACAAAGGGCTGCAGCAATGAGCCTTGTTCGCGGACTTTGCATGGCGATGTTGCTGGTCGTGCTCGGCGGTTGTAACAGTGGCGAAGACTTCAGCGACCTGGACGCCTACATGAACGAAATGCGTCTGCGAGCACCGGGGAAGATTGAACCAACGCCCACATTCCGGTCTTACCCGACATTCACCTACAACGCTGCCAACCTGCGCAGCCCGTTTTCCCGGCAAGTCAGAATCGACCTGGCCGGTCAGAAACACGGGTCGCGCAACGTCAAGCCGGACCCGAACCGGGTCAAGCAGTACCTCGAGGGATTCAATATCGAGCAGTTTGAAATGGTCGGCACAATTTCCAATGCGGCTGGCTCCTTTGCATTGTTACGCGGGGCTGGCGGAGTGCATCGGCTGAAGGTCGGCGATTACCTGGGGCGCAACGAAGGCCGGATAGTCGCCATCAGCAGCGCCCAGGTCGATGTGGTCGAAATCGTCCCGGATGGCCAGGGTGCCTGGCTGGAAAGGCCGCGGACCATCCCTTTGAAAGAGCACTCATAGTGGGATTCGAAAAATGAACAGGATTTTCTCCACCCTCGGAATGTCGCTATGGATAGCGTTGCTGTCGCCGATGGTACAAGCGGCCAACCTCAAAGCGCTCGATGTCGCTGCACTGCCGGGCGACCGCGTCGAGTTGAAGCTGGCGTTCGATGAGCCACCGCCGGCTCCCCATGGGTACACCACTGAGTCGCCAGCACGGATCGCACTCGACCTGCCAGGTGTGGTCAGCCAACTGGCCAGCAAGACCCGTGACCTGGGAGCGGGTAACGCCCGCAGCGCAACCGTGGTCGAGGCCAAGGATCGTACGCGGCTGATCATCAATTTGACCCAGCTGACGCCGTACGACACCCGAATCGAAGGCAATAATCTGTTTGTAGTGGTTGGGCAGGGTGGCAAAAGCGCGACTCGCAGGCCGGTTGCCACTACCACTGCCGCCCCGACCCCGGCACGCCCGGTTGCGACGGCAAGCAAAGCCATACGCGGAGTGGATTTTCAGCGTGGCACGCAAGGAGAAGGCAATGTAGTGATTGATCTGTCGGACCCTTCCATTGCGCCCGACATACAGGAGCGCGAGGGCAAGATCATTCTCGGATTCGCCAGGACCCGTCTGCCCGAACCGTTGCGAGTACGCCTGGACGTCAAGGATTTCGCCACGCCTGTGCAGTTCGTCAATGCCAATGTCACCGGCGACAGAGCCACCATCACCATCGAGCCCAGCGGCGCCTTCGATTATTCGACTTACCAGACCGACAACAAGCTGACCGTCAGCATCCGCCCGATGACCGTCGACGACCTGCAAAAGCGCAATGCCGACCGCTACGCCTACAGCGGCGAAAAGCTCTCGCTGAATTTCCAGGACATCGATGTGCGCTCGGTACTGCAATTGATCGCCGATTTCACCAATCTCAATCTGGTGGCCAGTGACACGGTGCAGGGTGGCATCACATTGCGCCTGCAAAACGTGCCTTGGGACCAGGCGCTGGACCTGGTGTTGAAGACCAAGGGGCTGGACAAGCGCAAGATTGGTAACGTCCTGTTGGTGGCGCCGGCCGATGAAATCGCTGCGCGGGAGCGTCAGGAACTGGAGTCGCAGAAACAGATCGCCGATCTGGCACCGCTGCGGCGGGAACTGCTTCAGGTCAATTACGCCAAGGCAGCCGATATCTCGAAGCTGTTCCAGTCGGTAACCAGTGCCGAAGCGAAAGTCGACGAACGTGGATCAATCACCGTTGATGAGCGCACCAATAACATCATTGCCTACCAGACACAGGATCGGCTCGACGAGTTGCGGCGGATTGTGGCGCAACTGGATATCCCGGTACGCCAGGTGATGATCGAAGCTCGTATCGTCGAAGCCAACGTCGATTACGACAAGAGCCTTGGCGTACGCTGGGGTGGTTCGATCCAGAACAAGGGCAACTGGAATACTTCGGGGGTCAGCAATGGTGCCAATGCGTCATCCACCATCGGCACACCGGGTAGCACCAGCACCAACTCGCCGTTCGTCGATTTGGGGGCGGTCAACAATACCTCGGGTATCGGCATTGCCTTCATCACCGACAATGTCCTCCTGGACCTTGAACTGACAGCCATGGAGAAAACCGGTAACGGCGAAATTGTCTCGCAGCCCAAGGTGGTCACGTCCGACAAGGAAACGGCGAAGATCCTGAAGGGCACCGAGATTCCTTACCAGGAAGCCAGTTCCAGCGGCGCCACTTCCGTGTCGTTCAAGGAGGCTTCGCTGTCGCTGGAAGTAACGCCGCAAATCACGCCGGATAACCGGATCATCATGGAAGTGAAGGTCACCAAGGACGAGCCGGACTACCTCAACAAAGTCCAGGATGTGCCGCCGATCAAGAAAAACGAAGTCAACGCCAAGGTCCTGGTCAACGACGGGGAGACCATCGTTATTGGCGGCGTTTTCTCAAATACTCAGAGCAAGGTTGTAGATAAGGTGCCATTTCTTGGCGATGTGCCGTATCTTGGCCGCCTTTTCCGGCGTGACGTGGTTTCGGAGAAAAAATCCGAGCTGTTGGTGTTTCTCACTCCGCGTATCATGAATAACCAGGCGATTGCTGTGAGTCGTTGATTCTGTGCGAAATTTGATTCTTGTAGGACCGATGGGCGCTGGAAAAAGCACCATCGGCCGGTTGCTGGCCAAAGAGCTGCGCTTGCCATTCAAAGATTCCGATAAGGAAATTGAATTACGCACGGGCGCCAATATCCCATGGATCTTCGATAAAGAAGGCGAACCGGGCTTTCGCGATCGCGAGCAGGCAATGATTGCCGAACTATGCGATTACGACGGCGTGGTGCTGGCGACCGGCGGTGGCGCAGTCATGCGCGAAGCCAATCGTCGGGCACTGCACGCCGGCGGACGCGTGGTTTATCTGCATGCTTCCGTTGAGCAGCAGGTCGGGCGCACTTCGCGTGACCGCAATCGCCCTTTGCTGCGCACCGCCGATCCGGCCAAGACCCTTCGGGATCTGCTGGCGATCCGCGATCCGCTCTATCGGGAAATCGCCGATCTGGTGGTGGAAACCGATGAGCGGCCACCGCGAATGGTCGTGCTCGATATTCTGGAGCGTCTGCAGCAATTGCCGCCCCGTTAAAGCGCTGCACGAAATGCGCTATCCTCGGCGTCCTGCCATGACCGCAATCGGTTGTGGCGGATGGCTACCGGACGGCGTCAGACCAGCAGGGGCCGTGGACATTCGTTAATTCAAGGCAGGACGCCTGATTCCATCTTCACTGTGGGGACACATGCAGACACTCAAGGTCGATCTAGGCGAGCGCAGCTACCCGATTCATATTGGCGAAGGTTTGTTGGATCAGCCTGAGCTGCTGGCCCCGCATATTCGCGGGCGGCAAGTGGCGATCATTTCCAACGAAACCGTTGCGCCGCTCTATCTCGAACGTCTGACCCGCAGTCTGGCGCAGTTCTCGGTGATTTCCGTGGTGCTGCCCGATGGCGAAGCCTTCAAGACCTGGGAAACCCTGCAACTGATTTTCGACGGTCTGTTGACCGCCCGGCACGATCGCCGCACCACGGTGATTGCCCTTGGCGGCGGCGTTATCGGTGACATGGCCGGTTTTGCCGCGGCCTGCTATCAGCGTGGTGTCGATTTCATACAGGTCCCGACCACGCTGTTGTCGCAAGTAGATTCTTCCGTGGGTGGCAAGACCGGAATCAACCACCCGCTGGGCAAGAACATGGTCGGCGCCTTTTATCAGCCGAACGTCGTGCTGATCGACACGACCTCGCTCAATACCCTGCCGGCCCGCGAACTGTCCGCCGGTCTGGCGGAAGTCATCAAGTACGGTCTGATCTGCGATGAGCCATTCCTGACCTGGCTCGAAGACAATGTCGATCGCCTGCGCAACCTGGATCAGCAAGCCCTGACCTACGCCATCGAGCGCTCTTGCGCGGCCAAGGCAGCGGTGGTCGGTGCCGACGAGAAAGAGACCGGTGTGCGAGCCACGCTCAACCTCGGCCACACCTTCGGTCATGCCATCGAAACCCACATGGGCTATGGTGTCTGGCTGCATGGCGAGGCTGTGGCTGCCGGCACCGTGATGGCGCTAGAGATGTCCTCGCGCCTGGGCTGGATCAGCGAGCAGGAGCGTGATCGCGGCATTCGGCTGTTCCAGCGCGCCGGGTTGCCGGTCATTCCGCCTGAAGAGATGACGCCAGCCAATTTCCTCGAACACATGGCAATTGATAAAAAAGTGATCGACGGTCGTTTGCGCCTGGTGCTGCTGCGCCACATGGGCGAAGCGGTGGTGACCGACGATTATCCGAAAGAGGTTCTACAGGCCACGCTGGGAGCGGATTACCGCGCCCTGGCTCAGCTTAAAGGTTGATAAGAACGCGATGACTAGTTTGCATGCCGACGAGGCTTTCCTCGGCCATTACCAGTTGAGTCATGACCCTTTCGCTCCACGGGTGCCTGGCTTCAAGTTTTTCCCGGCCCAGCGCAAACCCGTGCTGGGGCAGTTGCATCATCTGGCGCGCTATAGCCAGTTGCTGCTGGTGGTCACAGGCCCACAAGGCAGCGGCAAGACCCTGCTGCGTCAGGCCCTGGTGGCCAGCACCAACAAACAATCGGTGCAGAGCGTGGTGGTTTCCGCCCGTGGCGCCGGCGATGCGGCTGGCGTACTGCGGCAGGTGGCCCAGGCACTGGACGTTGCCCAGGCCGAGATCGGCGCAATCCTGGCTCAGGTGGTGCAACTGGCACTCACCGGTCAGGAAGTCTATCTGCTGGTGGACGATGCTGAGCAGCTCGACGAATCCGCGCTCGAAGCGTTGATGGCGCTGGGTGCCGGTGCACCGGAAGGTCGCCCGCACGTGTTCCTGTTTGGCGAGTCGTCGATGATTGCTCAACTGGAGCAGTTGAGCCTCGAGGAAGAGCGCTTCCACGTCATCGAGTTACAGCCGTACACCGAAGAAGAGACCCGCGAATATCTGGATCAGCGCCTCGAAGGTGCAGGTCGGGGTATAGAACTTTTCACCGCAGATCAGATCTCTGATATTCACGAAAGCTCCGAGGGTTGGCCTGGCAATATCAACCAGGTTGCCCGCGATGCAATGATCGAAGCCATGATTGCCAGCCGCTCAGCGGTGAAGCGTCCAAGTATGGGGTTCAATATGCCGAAGAAACACGTATTGGCGATTTCCGCCGTCGTCGTGGTCGCGGTAGCCGCCGCCTGGTTGATGCCAGGTCGCAGCAAAGCACCGACCACCGGTGCTCCGGCCAACGAGCAGGCGCAATTGCCGCTCGGCCAGGGCGCGCCTCAGGCGAACGGCGGCGCACCAGCCGTCGAATTCGCCGGCAATACGCAGCCGATGCCGCTGCCGTTGGTCGGTAATTCGCAGCCTGTCATGCGTGGTCCTCTGGCCGAAGCAGCGGGCGGTATTACCGAAGGTGACGATGGCGTTCCGCTCGAGGGCTCCAGCGAGACACCGCCGACCGTAACTACCACTGCGCCGCCTGCGGGCGTTCCGGCCGGGCCTGCGCCGACTCCTGCGGCCAAGCCGGTTCCGGCCCCGACGCAGGTCGCTACTGCCAAGCCTGCACCGGTTCCGGCGCCAGTCGCCAAGCCTGCTCCAGCTCCGGCCAAGCCGGCGGTCGCCGCAGCCAAGCCTGCCGAAAAACCAGCCGCCGCCACCAAGGCTGCCGGAGGTACCTGGTACGCCGGTCAGGCGCCGAGTAATTACGTGGTGCAAATCCTCGGCACCAGCTCCGAAACGGCCGCACAAAGCTTCGTCAAGGAGCAGGGCGGTGAATACCGTTATTTCAAGAAGGTCCTCAACGGCAAGCCACTTTATGTGATCACCTACGGCAACTTCGCCAGTCGTGATGCAGCCGTTTCAGCCATCAAGGCCTTGCCAGCGAAGGTTCAGGCTGGTAAACCTTGGCCTCGCACTGTCGCCAGCGTCCAACAGGAACTGGCAACAACTCGCTGAAGATTCGGCGGCCTTACCCAGGCCGCCTCTCCAAGCACCTCAAAATTTCTGCAAGCGCGCGCTGGCCCCACAGGCCGCGTGCCTTGTGGTGTCTGCGTCACAGTAGTCTTTGAGTCGTTGCGGTCAGAATTAAAAAAGTTTTGACTAGCACAGCAGATCGCTTTAAACCTTTCATGAATGCGACATAGATTTGCGACATTTCGTCGTCAAATTTGTGAGCCTCCGTGTCGGTGTGTACAATGACCTCCCTTTTGCCCCCGCAAAGCTGGCGTACGTCCAGCGTGGAAGGTAAGTGGTTGAATTGAAAAGAAATTTGCCTCGATAAGGGGCAGCCTGGTGAGAAAGTGTCTATGAAAGCAGGTCTGTACCAACCCGATGAATTCAAGGATAACTGCGGTTTCGGCCTGATAGCCCATATGCAGGGCGAGCCCAGTCATACCCTTTTGCAAACGGCCATCGAGGCCCTGACCTGCATGACCCACCGCGGTGGGATTAATGCCGACGGCAAGACCGGTGACGGTTGCGGTCTGCTGATTCAAAAGCCTGACGTGTTCCTGCGAGCCATCGCCCAGGAAACGTTTGGCGTCGAACTGCCCAAGCAATATGCCGTGGGCATGGTCTTTTTCAACCAGGACCCGGTCAAGGCCGAAGCCGCTCGCGAGAACATGAACCGCGAGATCCTGGCCGCCGGCCTGCAGCTCGTCGGCTGGCGCAAAGTGCCGATCGACACCAGCGTCCTCGGGCGCCTGGCCCTCGAGCGTCTGCCGCAGATCGAGCAGGTATTCATCGGCGGTGAAGGCCTGAGCGATCAGGACATGGCCGTCAAGCTGTTCACTTCCCGTCGCAAGTCGTCCGTGGCCAACGCTGCTGACACCGACCATTACGTGTGCAGCTTTTCGCACAAGACCATCATTTATAAAGGCCTGATGATGCCGGCGGATTTGACCGCCTTCTATCCAGACCTGAGCGATGAGCGCCTGCAAACTTCGATTTGCGTGTTCCACCAGCGCTTCTCCACCAACACCCTGCCGAAATGGCCGCTGGCTCAACCGTTCCGCTTCCTGGCGCACAACGGCGAGATCAACACCATCACCGGCAACCGCAACTGGGCCGTGGCTCGTCGCACCAAGTTCACCAACGATCTGATGGACCTGGAAGAGCTCGGTCCGCTGGTCAACCGCGTGGGTTCCGACTCCTCGAGCATGGACAACATGCTGGAGCTGATGGTCACCGGTGGCATCGATCTGTTCCGTGGCGTGCGGATGATCATTCCGCCAGCGTGGCAGAACGTCGAAACCATGGACCCGGATCTGCGTGCGTTCTATGAATACAACTCGATGCACATGGAACCGTGGGACGGCCCGGCCGGCGTGGTAATGACCGACGGTCGCTACGCGGTGTGCCTGCTCGACCGTAACGGTCTGCGTCCGGCGCGTTGGGTCACCACCAAGAACGGTTTCATTACCCTGGCTTCGGAAATCGGTGTCTGGAACTACCAGCCTGAAGACGTGCTTGCCAAGGGCCGTGTCGGGCCGGGCCAGATCTTTGCCGTTGACACCGAAACCGGGCAGATCCTCGACACCGACGCCATCGACAACCGTCTGAAGTCGCGTCATCCGTACAAGCAATGGCTGCGCAAGAATGCCCTGCGCATCCAGGCGACCATGGAAGACAACGACCACGGATCGGCGTTCTACGACGTCGATCAGCTCAAGCAATACATGAAGATGTACCAGGTCACGTTCGAAGAGCGCGATCAGGTGCTGCGTCCGCTCGGGGAGCAGGGCTACGAAGCCGTGGGCTCGATGGGCGACGATACGCCGATGGCCGTGCTGTCCCAGCGCGTGCGCACGCCGTACGACTATTTCCGCCAGCAGTTCGCGCAGGTCACCAACCCGCCGATCGACCCGCTGCGTGAAGCGATCGTCATGTCGCTGGAGATCTGCCTCGGCGCCGAGCGCAACATCTTCCAGGAGTCGCCGGAACACGCCTCGCGCGTGATCCTAAGCTCGCCGGTCATTTCCCCGGCCAAATGGCGCTCGCTGATGAACCTCGATCGCCCAGGCTTCGAGCGCGCGATCATCGACCTCAACTATGACGAGAGCGTCGGCCTCGAAGCGGCGATCCGCAACGTCGCCGATCAGGCTGAAGAAGCCGTGCGCGCCGGTCGTACCCAGGTCGTGCTGAGCGACCGTCACATTGCCCCGGGCAAGTTGCCGATCCACGCCTCCCTGGCCACCGGCGCGGTGCACCACCGCCTGACCGAAAAAGGCCTGCGTTGCGACTCCAACATCCTCGTGGAAACCGCGACCGCTCGCGATCCGCATCACTTCGCCGTATTGATCGGTTTCGGTGCTTCTGCCGTTTATCCGTTCCTGGCCTACGAAGTGCTGGGTGACCTGATCCGTACTGGTGAAGTGCTGGGCGACCTCTATGAGGTGTTCAAGAACTACCGTAAAGGCATCACCAAGGGCCTGCTGAAGATCCTGTCGAAGATGGGCATCTCGACCATTACTTCGTACCGTGGTGCGCAGTTGTTCGAAGCCATCGGTTTGTCCGAGGAAGTCTGCAACCTGAGCTTCCGTGGCGTGCCAAGCCGCATCAAGGGTGCGCGCTTCGTCGACATCGAAGCCGAGCAGAAGGCCCTGGCCGCCGAAGCCTGGAGCCCGCGCAAGCCGATCCAGCAGGGCGGTTTGCTGAAGTTCGTCCACGGTGGCGAATACCACGCGTACAACCCTGACGTGGTCAACACCCTGCAAGCTGCCGTGCAACAGGGCGACTACAGCAAGTTCAAGGAATACACCTCGCTGGTGGATAACCGCCCGGTGTCGATGATCCGCGACCTGCTGAAAGTCAAAACCCTCGACACGCCATTGGATATGAGCGAGATCGAACCGCTGGAATCGGTGCTCAAGCGCTTCGACTCCGCCGGTATCTCCCTGGGTGCCCTGTCGCCGGAAGCTCACGAAGCCCTGGCCGAAGCCATGAACCGCCTCGGTGCGCGCTCCAACTCCGGCGAAGGCGGCGAAGACCCGGCACGCTACGGCACCATCAAGAGCTCGAAAATCAAGCAGGTGGCGACGGGCCGTTTTGGTGTGACCCCGGAATACCTGGTCAACGCCGAAGTGCTGCAGATCAAGGTCGCTCAAGGCGCCAAGCCGGGCGAAGGTGGTCAGTTGCCAGGCGGCAAGGTCAACGGCCTGATCGCCAAGCTGCGTTATGCAGTGCCGGGCGTGACCCTGATTTCGCCACCGCCGCACCACGACATCTACTCCATCGAAGACTTGTCGCAGCTGATTTTCGACCTGAAACAAGTCAACCCGAAGGCGCTGGTTTCGGTGAAGCTGGTAGCGGAAGCGGGCGTTGGCACCATCGCCGCCGGTGTGGCCAAGGCCTACGCGGACTTGATCACCATCTCCGGCTACGACGGCGGCACCGGCGCATCGCCGCTGACCTCGATCAAGTACGCGGGCGCCCCGTGGGAGCTCGGCCTGGCCGAAACCCATCAGACCCTGCGCGGCAACGACCTGCGCGGCAAAGTCCGGGTGCAGACCGACGGCGGCCTGAAAACCGGCCTCGACGTGATCAAGGCAGCGATCCTCGGCGCTGAAAGCTTCGGCTTCGGCACCGCGCCAATGATCGCCCTGGGCTGCAAATACCTGCGCATCTGCCACCTGAACAACTGCGCCACCGGCGTCGCGACCCAGAACGAAAAACTGCGCAAGGACCACTACATCGGTACCGTCGACATGGTGGTGAATTTCTTCACCTACGTCGCCGAAGAAACCCGTGAGTGGCTGGCCAAGCTGGGCGTGCGCTCCCTCGAAGAGCTGATCGGTCGTACCGATCTGCTGGAAGTCCTCGAAGGCCAGACCGCCAAGCAGCATCACCTGGACCTGACCCCGTTGCTGGGCAGCGACCATGTGCCAGCGGACAAGCCGCAGTTCTGTGGCGTAGACCGCAACCCGCCGTTCGACAAAGGCCTGCTGGCCGAGAAAATGGTCGAGATGGCTGCTTCGGCGATCAACGACCTGAGCGGTGCCGAGTTCGACCTGGATATCTGCAACTGCGACCGTTCCATCGGCGCGCGGATCTCCGGCGAAATCGCTCGCAAGCATGGCAACCAGGGCATGGCGAATGCGCCGATCACCTTCCGCTTCAAGGGTACTGCGGGCCAGAGCTTCGGCGTATGGAACGCCGGCGGCCTGAACCTGTACCTGGAAGGCGACGCCAACGATTATGTCGGCAAGGGCATGACCGGCGGCAAGCTGGTCATCGTTCCGCCCAAGGGCAGCGTCTACAAGACTCAGGTCAGTGCCATCATCGGCAACACCTGCCTGTACGGCGCCACCGGGGGCAAGCTGTTCGCCGCCGGCACCGCAGGCGAGCGTTTTGCTGTGCGTAACTCCGGTGCCCACACCGTGGTGGAAGGCACTGGCGATCACTGCTGCGAGTACATGACCGGTGGTTTCGTCTGCGTACTGGGCAAGACCGGTTACAACTTCGGCTCTGGCATGACCGGCGGTTTCGCCTACGTGCTCGACCAGGACAACACCTTCGTTGACCGGGTCAACCACGAACTGGTGGAAATCCAGCGGATCAGCGGCGAGGCGATGGAAGCCTACCGCAGCCATTTGCAACGCGTGCTGAACGAGTACGTCGAGGAAACCGACAGCGAGTGGGGGCGTGAGCTCGCCGAGAATCTCGATGATTACTTGCGTCGCTTCTGGCTGGTCAAGCCGAAGGCTGCCAACCTGAAATCGTTGCTTTCCAGCACCCGTGCCAATCCGCAGTGATATGCGCCTGAAGAGTTTGATGAGGTTTTAACAATGGCTGAACGTCTGAATAACGACTTCCAGTTCATCGATGTCGGGCGCAAAGATCCGAAGAAGAAACTGTTGCGTCAACGCAAGAAAGAGTTCGTCGAAATCTACGAACCGTTCAAACCCCAGCAGTCGGCCGATCAGGCCCACCGCTGCCTGGGTTGTGGCAACCCGTATTGCGAATGGAAGTGCCCGGTGCACAACTTCATTCCCAACTGGCTCAAATTGGTGGCCGAGGGCAACATCCTCCAGGCCGCCGAGTTGTCGCACCAGACCAACACCCTGCCGGAAGTCTGCGGCCGGGTGTGCCCGCAAGACCGTCTGTGCGAGGGTGCCTGCACCCTCAACGACGGCTTCGGCGCGGTGACCATCGGTTCGGTCGAGAAATACATCACCGACACCGCGTTCGCCATGGGCTGGCGCCCGGACATGTCCAAGGTCAAGCCGACCGGCAAGCGTGTCGCGATCATCGGTGCCGGGCCTGCGGGCCTGGGCTGTGCGGACGTGCTGGTGCGCGGCGGCGTGACCCCGGTGGTGTTCGACAAGAACCCGGAAATCGGCGGTTTGCTGACCTTCGGCATCCCCGAGTTCAAGCTGGAAAAGACCGTGCTGAGCAATCGTCGCGAAGTCTTCACCGGCATGGGCATCGAGTTCCGGCTCAACACCGAAGTCGGCAAAGACGTGACCATGGAACAACTGCTCGCCGAATACGACGCGGTGTTTATGGGCATGGGCACCTACACCTACATGAAGGGCGGCTTTGCCGGTGAGGACCTGCCAGGCGTTTACGACGCGCTGGATTTCCTGATCGCCAACGTCAACCGCAACCTGGGCTTTGAAAAGTCGCCGGAAGATTTCGTCGATATGAAAGGCAAGAAAGTCGTGGTACTTGGCGGTGGCGACACGGCGATGGACTGCAACCGTACCTCGATCCGCCAGGGCGCCAAGTCGGTGACCTGTGCTTATCGTCGTGACGAAGCGAACATGCCAGGCTCGCGCAAAGAGGTGAAGAACGCCAAGGAAGAAGGCGTGAAATTCCTCTACAACCGCCAGCCGATCGCGATTGTCGGCGAAGACAAGGTCGAAGGCGTGAAGGTGGTCGAGACCCGTCTCGGCGAGCCGGACGCCCGTGGCCGTCGCAGCCCAGAGCCGATCCCGGGCTCCGAAGAGATCATCCCGGCCGATGCCGTGGTCATCGCGTTCGGTTTCCGTCCGAGCCCGGCGCCTTGGTTCGAGCAGTTCAGCATCCAGACCGACAGCCAGGGCCGCGTCGTGGCGCCGGAACAAGGTCAGTACAAGCACCAGACCAGCAACCCGAAAATCTTCGCCGGTGGCGATATGGTTCGCGGTTCCGACCTGGTGGTAACGGCGATCTTCGAAGGCCGCAATGCGGCTGAAGGGATCCTGGATTACCTGGGCGTCTGACCCCCGGTCGAAACTGCAACGCAATACCTGTGGGAGCTGGCTTGCCAGCGATGCAGAAACCTCGGTTTTCAACGTAGACCGAAGTGATGCCATCGCTGGCGAGCCAGCTCCCACAGTGCTTTGTGGTGTTGCGAGTTACGGGTTTCCCCGCGACAAATTGACCCGATAGACAAAAGGTGCGGCGCTTGCCGTGCCTTTTGCGTCCGGCTCTGAGAAAATGCCCGCACTTTTTTTCCGGATGCCGACATGACTGCCCTGAAG
>NZ_RCOE01000298.1:0-4082 GCF_004321495.1 Pseudomonas sp. Sample_10 | reverse complement strand
GAACTTGGCGGAACCGGTGATGTTGGTGCGCTCGCCGACGTTGACGAACAGCGAGTTGCGATCGATGGTGAACGGTTCCAGGCCCGAGAGGCGGCAGGCCTTGGGAATGTCCGGAATTTCGCGCGGGGCATAACCGGCCACGGCTTTGGCGATGGCTTCGATGTGGCCCGGCGTGGTGCCGCAGCAGCCGCCGACAATATTCAGGAAGCCGCTTTGGGCGAATTCTTCGATGACCTTGGCAGTTTGCGTCGGCAGTTCATCGTACTCGCCGAATTCGTTTGGCAAACCGGCGTTCGGGTGCGCGGACACGTGGGTGTTGGCTTTGTTCGACAGTTCTTCCAGGTATGGGCGCAGTTCGCTGGCGCCCAAGGCGCAGTTAAGGCCGACCGAAATCGGTTTGGCGTGGGCCACGGAGTTCCAGAACGCCTCGGTGGTCTGGCCGGACAGGGTACGGCCGGAGGCGTCGGTGATGGTGCCGGAAATCATGATCGGCAACTCGATGCCCAGCTCTTCGAACACACCTTGCACGGCGAAAATCGCCGCTTTGGCGTTGAGGGTGTCGAAGATGGTTTCGATCAGGATCAGGTCGGCGCCGCCCTCGATCAGGCCTTTGGTGGCTTCGGTGTAGTTCTCCACCAGCTCATCGAACGTCACGTTGCGGTAGCCGGGATTGTTGACGTCCGGCGACAGCGAGCAGGTGCGGCTGGTGGGGCCGAGCACGCCAGCGACGAAGCGCGGCTTGTCCGGGTTCTCGAGGGTTTTCGCATCGGCGACCTTGCGGGCCAGGCGTGCGCCTTCTACGTTCAACTCGTAGGCCAGTTCTTCCATGCCGTAATCGGCCATGGAAATCCGGGTGGCGTTGAAGGTGTTGGTTTCCAGAATGTCGGCGCCGGCGTCAAGATAAGCCTTCTCGATGCCGCCAATCACGTCGGGACGAGTCAGCACCAACAAGTCGTTGTTGCCTTTGACATCGCTCGGCCAGTCGGCGAAGCGTTTGCCACGGTAATCCTGCTCCTCGAGCTTGTAGCTCTGGATCATCGTGCCCATACCGCCATCGAGAATCAGAATGCGCTCTTTGAGGGCGTGCTTGAGAGCTTGAAGGCGAACACTGCGATCGGACATTGGGACTACTCGGAAAGACCATGACGAAGGGCCGGGATAATAGCAAACCTGTGCGCTTTTAGAGCATGTTCGGGTTTTGCATGAATATCGTTCATGTTGGAGAGGGCGCCGGACCGGTAGAATCGCGGCGTTTTTTAAAGGATCGGGACCAGGGACATGTCGTATCGCGTCGTCATCAGCAGTGTTTTGCTGTTTTTAAGCTGGGGCGCAACGGCGCAAGACCCGGCGGTTACTGCTGGCAGTTCCTCTTCCATTTCCTACACCCGTGACATTCAACCGATCTTCACTGAAAAGTGTGTGGCCTGCCACGCCTGTAATGACGCGGCCTGCCAGCTCAACCTCGGCAGCGGCGAAGGTGCGGCACGCGGCGCGACCAAAGTCCCGGTGTATGACGGTGATCGTGGCCAGGCGGTAACTCCAACCCGTTTGTTTTATGACGCGAGCGGCAAACAGGCCTGGCAGCAACTGGGTTTTTATTCGGTGCTCGACGCCCAGAGCAATCAGGCTGCCTTGATGGCGCGGATGCTGGAGTTGGGTCATCGAACGCCACTGCAGCCCAACGCCAAATTGCCTGCAGAGATCGTCCTGGGCCTGAACCGGGACAACATGTGCGCGATGCCCGGCGAATTTGATGGGTACGCCAGCGCCCATCCAAAGGAAGGCATGCCGTTGGCAGTCACCGGCCTGACCGATCAGCAGTACCAGACGCTGCAACGTTGGCTGGCTTCCGGTGCGCCGATCGATGAACAGGGCCTGGTGCCGAGCGCCAAAGAAGCGTTGCAGGTGGTGCAGTGGGAGAACCTGCTCAACTCGGCGGGCGCCCGGCAAAGCCTGGTGGGGCGCTGGTTGTATGAGCACTGGTTTCTCGCGCACCTCTATTTCAAGGACGGTGAACCGGGTCATTTCTTTCAGTGGGTGCGCTCGCGCACACCGACTGGCCAGCCCATCGATCTGATCAATACCCGTCGCCCGAACGATGACCCAGGTAACCAGTTTTACTACCGGCTGTGGCCGGTACAGGGTGTTATCGTCCACAAGACCCACATCACTTACCCCTTGAGTGCCGCGAAAATGGCGCGGGTCAAAAGCCTGTTCTACAGCGGCAACTGGCAGGCCAATGCGCTGCCCGGCTATGGACCGCAGAGCCGGGCCAACCCGTTTGCCACCTTCGAGGCAATCCCGGCCCAGGCGCGTTACCAGTTCATGCTCGATAACGCCGAGTATTTCGTGCGCACCTTTATTCGCGGCCCGGTTTGTCGGGGGCAGATCGCTACCGACGTGATCCGGGACAACTTCTGGGCGCTGTTCCAGGCACCGGAACATGACCTTTACATTACAGACCCGAACTATCGCGGCCAGGCCACGCCGTTGCTGGCGATGCCGGGGCAGAACGACGATGTCGGCAGTGTCTTGAGTCTGTGGCGTGACTACCGCGACAAACGCAACGAATACGAGGCCTTGCGCCGGGACAACTACGCCGAAATGCCGGCACCGAGCTGGTCGACCCTGTGGGCGGGTAACGACAATGCGCTGCTGAGCATTTTCCGTCATTTCGACAGTGCTGCCGTGACCAAAGGCCTGATTGGCGATGTGCCGCAAACCATGTGGTTGTTCGATTTCCCGCTGCTGGAACGTACTTACTATCAGCTGGCGGTGAATTTTGACGTGTTCGGCAACGTTTCCCATCAGGCTCAGACACGCCTGTATTTCGATCTGATTCGCAATGGTGCCGAGCAGAACTTCCTGCGCCTGATGCCTGCGGATTCGCGGGACGATTACCTCAGCGACTGGTATCAGAGCGGCGGCAAATTCAAGATGTGGTTGAACTATGAAGCCATCGACGACGATACGCCCACCGCGCTGAAACTCGACGAAAAAGACCCCAAGCGCGACTTTGCCCTGCAGTTGCTGGCACGCTATGGCGACCTCAATGCCAACCCTGATCCGATCAACCGCTGTAACGGAGCCTATTGTTCCCGGCCGAACATCGACCCTGACTTGCAAAACGCCGAACAAGCCCTGAGCATGCTCACGGCACGACCCGCCGCGGGGCTCAAGGTTATCGATCAACTGCCGGAAGCGACCATGCTGCGTATCGAAACGGCCAGCGGCCAACGCGTGGTCTACAGCATGTTGCGCAATCGAGCCCATAGTAATGTGGCGTTCATGCTCGGCGAGTCGTTGCGCTATCAGCCAGGCCTGGACACGTTGACTATTTTTCCTGGGGTACTCAGCAGCTATCCGAACTTCATGTTCAACATTCCCGCCGGGCAGGTACCTGCGTTCGTCGAAGCCATGGAAAACGCCAAGGACGCCGATCATTTCGAGAAAATCGTCGAGCGTTGGGGAATCCGCCGCAGTCACCCGCAATTCTGGCAGTACTTCCATGATTTGAGCCGCTACATCCACGAGACCGAACCGTTGGAAGAGGGCGTACTCGACATGAACCGCTACGAAAACCTCTGAAACACCCATTCTGTAGGAGCAAAGCTTGCTCGCGATGACGCCGGCACATTCAGACTCAACGCTGGCTGGCCTGACGCTATCGCGAGCAAGCTTTGCTCCTACAGAGGAGTAGCGTCGGAATCTTTCCCGACAAAAATACTAGGACTTTGTCCGCGGCGATGATTGGCGTAAACTGCGCCCAAGCCTGCGAGGAGTTTCCATGACCGCTATTACCATTACCGACGCCGCCCACGATTACCTGGCTGATCTGCTGTCCAAGCAGAACACCCCGGGTATCGGCATCCGCGTCTTCATCACCCAGCCTGGCACCCAGTATGCAGAAACCTGCATTGCCTACTGCAAACCTGGCGAAGAAAAACCCGAAGACACGGCGCTGGGGCTCAAGAGCTTCACCGCTTATATCGATTCGTTCAGCGAAGCGTTCCTGGACGACGCGGTTGTCGACTACGCCACCGACCGCATGGGTGGCCAGCTGACCATCAAGGCGCCAAACG
>NZ_RCOE01000248.1:0-33839 GCF_004321495.1 Pseudomonas sp. Sample_10 | reverse complement strand
CCGGTTTCGGGTAGCGCAGTTGCTCGGTGGAAAACACGCACGGCACGCTGTAGTGGCGGGTTACGGTGCGGGAGAAGCCGTAGTCACGGCGCAAGGTGGAACGGACTTTCGAGGCCAGCGGATCGTTGAAGGTACGGTTGAGGTCGCAGACCTGGATCAGCGTCGGATCGATCTGCCCGCCAGCACCGCCGGTGGTGATGATCTGGATTTTGCGGCGTTTGCACCAAGCGATCAGCGCTGCCTTGGCGTTGACGCTGTCGATGCAATCGATCACGCAGTCGATGTTCGGCGTGATGTATTCAGCCATGGTGTCACGGGTAACGAAGTCAGGCACTGCATGCACCGTGCAATCCGGGTTGATCCCGCGCAGGCGCTCGGCCATCACCTCGACCTTGGGTTTGCCGACAGTGCTGTCCAGTGCATGCAACTGACGGTTGGCATTGCTGACGCAGACGTCGTCGAGGTCGAACAACGATATTTCGCCTACACCACACCGGGCCATGGCTTCCGCCGCCCAGGAACCGACGCCGCCGACGCCGACGATCGCCACATGGGCGGCTTTCAAGCGCTCAAGGCCTTCGATGCCATACAAACGGGCGATGCCAGCAAACCGCGGATCTTCTGTACTCATGACCATTACCCTAAAAACCGGCGCGCATTATAGGGCCACCGACGGTCAAGAGCATCATTACGCTATGAACGGACATCTTCCGGAAAAACTACATCGAACGAAGATTTACCTGACGCGCTCTAACCAGAGAACTTAAACCGACTTGGATTGCCCAACGTCCGGCATTTCCCTGTCCGGTGTACGTTCAGTGAACCGCCAGTGTAGGATGCGCGCCCTTCTACGGCCGCCGACCGTTTATTTGTTCCACAGTCTTTGGAACCCGAAATAGCTATGTCATCGCGTAAATTTGGACTCAACCTGGTGGTGGTACTCGCCATCGCCGCCTTGTTTACCGGCTTCTGGGCGCTGATCAATCGCCCGGTGACCGCTCCCAACTGGCCTGAACAGATCTCCGGCTTCTCGTATTCGCCGTTTCAGCAAGGCCAATTCCCACAGAAAGAACAGTACCCGACCGACGATCAAATGCGTCGCGACCTGGAGATCATGAGCAAGTTGACGGACAACATCCGTACTTACTCGGTCGACGGTGCGCTGCAGAACATCCCCAAATTGGCGGAAGAGTTCGGCCTGCGGGTAACCCTGGGGATCTGGATCAGTCCGGACCAGGAACGCAACGAACGGGAAATCACCCGCGCCATCGAAATCGCCAACTCCTCGCGCAGTGTGGTTCGCGTGGTGGTCGGCAACGAGGCGATCTTCCGCAAGGAAATCACCGCCGCAGAACTGAGCGTGATCCTCGATCGCGTCCGTGCTGCCGTGAAGGTGCCGGTGACCACCTCCGAGCAGTGGCACGTGTGGGAAGAACACCCGGAACTGGCCAAGCACGTCGACCTGATCGCCGCTCACGTCCTGCCCTATTGGGAATTCATCCCGATGGACAAGGCCGGGCAGTTCGTCCTCGACCGTGCCCGCGACCTGAAAAAGATGTTCCCGAAAAAACCGTTGCTGCTGTCCGAAGTCGGCTGGCCGAGCAACGGCCGCATGCGCGGCGGTGCCGATGCGTCGCCGGCGGATCAGGCGATCTACCTGCGCACGCTGGTCAACAAACTCAACCGCCAGGGTTTCAACTACTTCGTCATCGAAGCGTTTGACCAGCCATGGAAAGCCAGTGACGAAGGCTCGGTGGGCGCTTATTGGGGCGTGTTCAACGCTGCGCGCCAGCAGAAATTCAACTTCGAAGGCCCGGTGGTCGCGATCCCGCAATGGCGCGTACTGGCCATCGGTTCGGTCGTCCTGGCCCTGCTGTCGCTGACCTTGCTGATGATCGACGGCTCGGCCCTGCGCCAGCGTGGCCGTACCTTCTTGACCTTTATCGCGTTCCTTTGCGGTTCGGTACTGGTGTGGATCGGCTATGACTACAGCCAGCAATACAGCACCTGGTTCAGCCTGACGGTCGGCTTTTTGCTCGCCCTTGGCGCGCTCGGGGTGTTTATCGTGCTGCTGACCGAGGCTCACGAGCTGGCTGAAGCGGTGTGGATTCACAAACGGCGCCGGGAATTCCTGCCGGTGGTGGGTGATTCCAGTTACCGGCCAAAAGTCTCGATCCACGTGCCCTGCTACAACGAGCCGCCGGAGATGGTCAAACAGACCCTCAACGCCCTGGCCAATCTCGATTATCCGGACTTCGAAGTCCTGATCATCGATAACAACACCAAGGACCCGGCGGTCTGGGAACCGGTGCGCGATTATTGCGAGACCCTCGGCCCGCGCTTCAAGTTCTTCCACGTCGCGCCTCTGGCCGGTTTCAAGGGCGGCGCGTTGAATTACCTGATTCCGCACACGGCCAAGGATGCCGAAGTGATCGCGGTCATCGACTCCGATTACTGCGTGCACCCGAACTGGCTCAAGCACATGGTGCCGCACTTCGCCGATCCGAAAATCGCCGTGGTGCAGTCGCCGCAGGACTACCGCGACCAGAACGAAAGCACTTTCAAGAAGCTTTGCTACGCGGAATACAAAGGCTTCTTCCACATCGGCATGGTCACCCGCAACGACCGTGACGCGATCATCCAGCACGGCACCATGACCATGACGCGGCGCTCGGTGCTCGAAGAACTGGGCTGGGCCGACTGGTGCATCTGTGAAGACGCCGAACTGGGTCTGCGCGTGTTCGAAAAAGGCCTGTCGGCGGCGTATTACCACGACAGCTACGGCAAAGGCCTGATGCCCGATACCTTCATCGACTTCAAGAAACAGCGGTTCCGCTGGGCCTACGGTGCGATTCAGATCATCAAGCGTCACACCGCCAGCCTGCTGCGCGGCAAGGACACTGAGCTGACCCGCGGTCAGCGCTACCACTTCCTCGCGGGCTGGTTGCCGTGGGTGGCGGACGGCATGAACATTTTCTTCACCGTTGGCGCGTTGTTGTGGTCGGCGGCGATGATCATCGTGCCGCAACGGGTCGATCCACCGCTGCTGATTTTCGCGATCCCGCCATTGGCGCTGTTCGTATTCAAGGTTGGCAAGATCATCTTCCTTTACCGTCGCGCCGTTGGCGTGAACCTCAAGGATGCGTTCTGCGCGGCGCTGGCCGGGCTGGCGTTGTCGCACACCATCGCCAAAGCGGTGTTGTACGGTTTCTTCACCAGCAGCATTCCGTTCTTCCGCACCCCGAAAAATGCCGACAACCACGGTTTCTGGGTTGCGATTTCGGAAGCCCGGGAAGAGGTGTTCATCATGCTGCTGCTGTGGGGCGCTGCCTTGGGGATCTTCCTGGTCAATGGCATGCCGAGCAACGACATGCGCTTCTGGGTGGCCATGTTGCTGGTGCAATCGCTGCCGTATCTGGCGGCGTTGATCATGGCGTTCCTGTCGTCCTTGCCTAAACCGGCGCCAGAGACGCAAACGGCACCTGCCGTCTAAATCTTTGCGGATGCACTAAACGGCGGCCAATGGTCGCCGTTTTGCTTTAAGATAACCGCCATTTTGCGGGGCCAGCCCCTACGCCCTGTAGGAGCAAAGCTTGCTCGCGATGAACGCGACTCGATGTAACAGAACCACCTCATCATCGTTCATCGCGAGCAAGCTTTGCTCCTACACATTTACAGCTTTCGGAGTTTTCCATGACGGCCCACGCCGACCTTTCGCCGACCCTTCAACTCGCCATCGACCTGATTCGCCGTCCGTCCGTGACGCCGGTCGACGCCGATTGCCAGAAGCAGATGATGCAGCGCCTGGGCGATGCCGGTTTTGCACTCGAACCGATGCGCATCGAAGATGTGGATAACTTCTGGGCCACCCACGGCAAACACGATGGCCCGGTGCTGTGCTTCGCCGGTCACACCGACGTGGTCCCGACCGGTCCGGTGACCGCGTGGCAGATCGATCCGTTCAACGCGGTGATCGACGAACACGGCATGCTCTGTGGCCGCGGCGCGGCGGACATGAAAGGCAGCCTGGCGTCGATGACCGTGGCGGCCGAACGTTTCGTCGCCGACTACCCGGATCACAAGGGCAAAGTTGCGTTCCTGATCACCAGCGACGAAGAAGGCCCGGCACACCACGGCACCAAGGCAGTGGTAGAACGCCTGGCGGCGCGCAAGGAGCGCCTGGACTGGTGCATCGTCGGCGAACCGTCGAGCACCGCCCTGGTGGGTGACGTGGTCAAGAACGGCCGTCGTGGCTCCCTCGGCGCCAAGCTGACAGTGCGCGGCGTCCAGGGTCACGTGGCCTATCCGCACCTGGCGAAGAACCCGATCCACCTCGCCGCCCCGGCGCTGGCCGAGCTGGCCGCCGAGCACTGGGACCACGGCAACGATTTCTTCCCGCCGACCAGTTTCCAGATTTCCAACGTCAACTCCGGCACCGGCGCGACCAACGTGATTCCGGGTGATCTGGTGGCGGTGTTCAACTTTCGGTTCTCCACCGAGTCCACCGTCGAAGGCCTGCAAAAACGCGTCGCCGACATCCTCGACAAGCATGGCCTGGACTGGCACATCGACTGGGCGCTGTCGGGTCTGCCGTTCCTCACCGAACCCGGCGCGCTGCTGGACGCGGTGTCGTCGAGCATCAAAGACATCACTGGCCGTGAAACCAAGGCTTCCACCAGCGGTGGCACTTCCGACGGGCGTTTTATCGCGACCATGGGTACGCAAGTGGTTGAGTTGGGGCCGGTCAACGCGACCATCCACCAGGTCAATGAACGCGTTTTGGCGGCCGACCTCGATGTGCTGACCGAAATCTATTACCAGACCCTGATCAAGTTGCTCGCCTGATGCTTGCTTGCCCCATCTGCAGTGAACCGCTGAACGCGGTGGACAATGGCGTGGCCTGCCCCGCCGGGCATCGTTTCGATCGTGCGCGTCAGGGTTACCTGAACCTGTTGCCGGTGCAGCACAAGAACAGCCGCGACCCTGGGGATAACCAGGCCATGGTCGAAGCGCGCCGCGACTTCCTGAACGCCGGGCATTACGCGCCGGTGGCCAGGCGCCTGGCGGAATTGGCGGCGGGCTATGCGCCGCAGCGCTGGCTCGACATCGGCTGTGGCGAGGGTTATTACACCGCGCAAATCGCCGAGGCCTTGCCGGGTGCCGATGGCTACGCCCTGGATATTTCCCGGGAGGCGGTCAAACGCGCCTGCAAACGCAATCCGAAACTGACCTGGTTGATCGCCAGCATGGCGCGAGTGCCATTGGCTTCCGGTAGCTGCCAGTTCCTGGCCAGCGTGTTCAGCCCGCTGGATTGGGAAGAAGCCAAACGCTTGCTCAGCCCCGGCGGCGGCCTGATGAAAGTCGGCCCGACCAGCGGCCACCTGATGGAATTGCGCGAGCGGCTGTACGACGAAGTCCGCGAGTACATTGACGACAAGCATCTGGACCTGGTGCCGCAAGGCATGGCGCTGGCACACAGTGAGACGCTGACGTTCAAACTGACCCTGGACCAGGCGCAGGACCGCGCCAACCTGCTGGCGATGACGCCTCACGGCTGGCGTGCCAGTGCCGAGCGTCGCGCGGCGGTCATCGAACAGGCCGAGCCGTTCGAGACCACCGTATCGATGCGCTACGATTATTTCGTTCTTCAATAACTTTTGGTTCCGGGCGAGTGCCCGGGGCCGGCTAAATCCGCGAATGGATTTTTCAGACCCGCAGTGAGGACATCCATGCGCCAACCCGATATAGAGATTTACCTGAAAGACGCCGACGTCGATCACAAAGCCATTTCGGCCTGGCTCGCAGCGGCATTGGGCCCGTGTACCGACTGGGTCCAGAAAGGCCAGACCTACAAGTGCAAGGCCGGCAACGTGCCAGTGACCTGGCTGCCGAAAGCCGTTGGCAAGTGGAACAGCCTGTACCTGGAAAGCGACCAGACCCCCTGGGACGACGACATCGCCTGCGCCCGCGCCGCATTTGCCGCGCTGAACGTCGAAGTGCGTTGCGCGCCGGGAACCTGGGTCGAGGAAGAAGGTGAGGAAACGGCGGATCGCTGGATTCGCATCAGCGCCGATGGTGAAGAAGAGATCACCTGGAAAACCGCCTGATTCCGCCCCCGCATGATCGTTCCCACGCTCTGCGTGGGAACGCAGCCCGGGACGCTCCGCGTCCCAAAGCGGACGCAGAGCGTCCGTTGAGGCATTCCCACGCAGAGCGTGGGAACGATCATCACAGGCCTACAACATCCTCAGCCTGCAACCCCTTCTGCCCTTCCACCACCGCGTACTCGACCTGCTGGCCTTCAGTCAGCGAGCGGTGGCCCTCACCGCGAATCGCGCGGTAATGCACGAACACGTCCACCCCGTCTTCGCGCTGAATAAAGCCGTAACCCTTGGCGTCGTTGAACCACTTCACGTTGCCGGTTTCGCGCGTTGCCATGTCAGTACCCCCTTTGTTTTTATTTTGAGCGGCCGAGTATATGACAGACACAAAAACTCTCAACTACAGAATGGTTGACTGCTTTTTTGCCGATTTTCGACGAATCCGGCACACTACGGCCCTCCCAAGCAATTGCTTGGTTTTACTCACTCACGCAGAAGCCGTATGACCCGTTCCCCGTTCCGCCGTCTTGTGTTTGGCACCTTGCGCCGCCTGTTGTACCTCTGGGTCCGCTCGGAGACGATCAACCAGTCGTCGTTCACCCTCAACCTCGACCGCAGTCGTCCGGTGTTCTACGTCCTGCAAAATCCTTCGCTGACCGATCTGGCCGTGGTCGACACCGAGTGCAGCAAAGCCGGGCTGCCGCGTCCGGTGCTGCCGGTGTCGGTCGGTTCATTGATCGAGCCGGCGGCGTTTTTCTACCTGACGCCTGATCCCGACTGGCTCGGCCGCCAGGACAAGCGCGGTGCGCCACCCACCTTGACTCGCCTGGTCAGTGCCCTGAGCCAGAACGCCGCCGAAGACGCGCAGATCATTCCGGTAAGCGTGTTCTGGGGCCAGTCGCCGGACAGCGAGAACAGTCCATGGAAACTTCTGTTCGCCGATAGCTGGGCCGTTACCGGGCGCCTGCGTCGGTTGTTGAGCATCATCGTGCTGGGGCGCAAAACCCGCGTACAGTTTTCCGCGCCAATCCACCTGCGCGAACTGATCGACCACAACAAGGGCCACGAGCGTACTGTGCGCATGGCCCAGCGCATTCTGCGGGTGCACTTTCGCAACCTGAAGGCCGCCGTGATCGGCCCGGACATCTCCCACCGGCGCAATCTGGTCAAGGGCCTGGTCAATCAGCCCTTGGTCAAGCAGGCAATCCTCGATGAAGCCGAGCGCGAGAACATCTCACCGGAGAAAGCCAAGGCCCAGGCCCTGCGCTACGGCAACGAGATTGCTTCGGACTACACCTACACCGCCATCCGCTTCCTTGAAGTGGTGCTGAGCTGGTTCTGGAACAAGATCTACGACGGCATCAAGGTCAACCACATCGAGGGCGTGCAGAACGTCGCGCAAGGTCACGAAGTGATCTACGTGCCGTGCCACCGCAGCCACATCGACTACCTGCTGCTCTCGTACCTGCTGTTCCGCAACGGCCTGACGCCACCGCACATTGCCGCCGGAATCAACCTCAACATGCCGGTGATCGGCAGCCTGCTGCGACGTGGCGGCGCGTTTTTCATGCGGCGCACGTTCAAGGGCAACCCGCTTTACACTTCGGTGTTCAACGAGTACCTGCATACCTTGTTCACCAAGGGTTTCCCGGTGGAATACTTTGTCGAGGGCGGCCGTTCGCGCACCGGGCGCATGCTGCAACCGAAAACCGGAATGCTCGCCATCACCCTGCGCAGTTTCCTGCGCTCTTCGCGCATGCCCATCGTGTTCGTGCCGGTGTATATCGGCTATGAGCGGGTGCTGGAAGGTCGGACCTATCTGGGCGAGTTGCGCGGTGCAAGCAAAAAGAAAGAATCGATCTTCGATATTTTCAAAGTCATCGGCGCGCTCAAACAGCGCTTCGGCCAAGTGGCGGTGAACTTCGGCGAGCCGATCAAACTGGCGGAATTCCTCGACAGCGAACAACCCGACTGGCGTCAACAGGAACTCGGTCCGCAGTTCAAACCGGCCTGGCTCAACGAAACCACCAACCGCCTCGGCGAGAAAGTCGCACAGCATCTGAACGAAGCGGCGGCGATCAATCCGGTGAACCTCGTCGCGCTGGCACTGCTGTCCACCAGCCGCCTGGCCCTGGACGATCGCGCCATGGCGCGGGTGCTGGACCTGTATCTGGCGCTGTTGCGCAAAGTGCCTTACTCGTCGCACACGACATTGCCGGAAGGCGACGGCCGCGCGCTGATCGAGCACGTCAAGGCCATGGACCTGCTGTCCGAGCAGAGCGATGCGTTGGGCAAGATTCTGTATCTGGACGAGCAGAATGCTGTCCTGATGACGTACTACCGCAACAACGTGCTGCACATTTTTGCGCTGCCGGCGTTGCTGGCCAGCTTCTTCCAGAGCACTTCGCGCATGAGCCGCGAACAGATCCTGCGCTACACCCGAGCGTTGTATCCGTACCTGCAATCGGAGCTGTTCATTCGCTGGCCGCTGGATGAGCTGGATGCGGTGATCGATCAATGGCTGCAAGCGTTCGTTGAGCAAGGCCTGTTGCGTTTCGAGAACGACGTGTATCTGCGCCCGGCACCGAGTTCGCGGCATTTTGTGTTACTGACGCTGTTGTCGAAAAGCATCGCCCAGACCTTGCAGCGCTTCTACATGACCGTGTCCTTGCTGCTCAACAGTGGCCAGAACAGCATCAGCGCCGAAGAACTGGAAGACCTGTGCACGGTCATGGCCCAGCGCCTGTCGATCCTGCACGGCCTGAATGCACCGGAGTTCTTCGACAAAAGCCTGTTCCGCCATTTCATCCAGACCCTGCTCGACCTTGACGTGCTCAAGCGTGATGAAGCCGGCAAGCTGGGTTATCACGAACTGCTCGGCGAATTGGCCGAAGGCGCGGCTAAACGGGTACTGCCGGCGGAGATTCGCCTGTCGATCCGTCAGGTGGCATTGCATCGCAGCGAAGATGCGGCGGATCTTGTCGAACAGGTCTGACGTCTCAATGCGACAGAAGCAAGGACGCTTCTGATCTGTCCCGTTAACAATTCGCTGACTACTAGCGAACGCTTCCTACATAACACTTGAATGTTCAGGAGATAAGCTCAGCGCTCGTCATTTACGACGAATTCATTTGATAAGGAAATCATCATGACCCAACACACTATCAACACACTCCTGCATTTCCCCCCCCGATTTGAACTTCTGCCAGGTTGCGAAATCAGCATCAAAGTACAAGACATCAGCAACAGGAATGCTCCAAAACTTCATAGTCAGTGGGGTAGCAACCATCTTTCATCGACACTCCCCATCAACTTCCCGGTTGTTATCGACTCCGAAGTGAACGAGGTCGGCAGCCGCTTCTCCATCAATGTAAAAATCTCTTTTCTGGACTCGCAGTTGCTGTTGGATCTGGATCAGACGTTCTGGTGGGGAGGAGGCGATCACGATACCGATATTTACTTGAGCACCGTGAGCCACATCGCTGTGTTCAAATCGTGGATGCCTCAAATTGGTTATCCTGCCGACTCAAAGTTGTTCGTGAAGTTGGTTGAGTTGAACGACGATGGCCAGCCAGGGGCTGTCATCGATGAAGCCGTGGGGTTGACCGCACAGACCACGCCCATCTACTTGAAATATAACCCGTTCAAGATTTGGCCAGGCCAGGAATATGCGTTGATCGGCTCGTTCGAAGGCTATGGTCAGAAGGTGCTGGCTCTGGGTCTTAAGCCGGGGAAATTGATTCTGCAGCCGCAAATCGAACAGACGCCAATTTTCGGCGACTGATTCCAACCGTTCACAACAACGCTTGACGTAAACTTCGCGACGACCGGATTCAAGCGCCAGTTTGCTGCTGGCGCCTTTGCAACACGAATCGACCATCATGCCGTGCAACTCGACGCTTCGCGCCGCGAACAAATCGAGCTGGCGTTGATTGTGAATTTAATCTACTGAAGGAAGCATCCCCAATGTTCCGCCCTACCCTTCGCTTCGCCGCCCTGTGTGCCAGTTTGATGATCGGCGCCAATGCGATGGCCTTGTCACTCTCTGACCTCTCGCAGCAGGACGCCACCGGCGGCCTCAAGGACGCCCTGACCCAAGGCGCGCAATTGGCCGTGAAGCAACTCGGCACGCCGGGTGGCTTCAGTAACAACCCGGAGGTGAAAATCGAACTGCCGGGCAAGCTGGGCAAGGTTGCCAGCAAAATGAAACAGTTCGGCATGGGCGATCAGGTCGATCAACTGGAAACCAGCATGAACAAAGCGGCTGAAACCGCTGTGACCCAAGCCCAGCCTATTCTCGTGGATGCGGTGAAAAAAATGTCCGTGGCGGACGCCAAGGGCATTCTCAGTGGCGGCAACGATTCGGCCACCCAATACCTGAACAAAACCAGCCGCGAGCAAATCCGCGCCAAGTTTCTGCCTATCGTCAAACAAGCCACCGACCAGGTGGGTTTGGCCAAGCAATACAACTCATTTGCCGGCCAGGCCGCGACCATGGGCGTGATCGATACCAAGAACGCCAATATCGAAAGCTACGTGACCGAACAGGCATTGAATGGCCTGTTTGAAATGATCGGCAAACAGGAAGAAGCCCTGCGCCAGAACCCGGCGGCGGCGGCGACCAGTTTGGCCAAAAAAGTGTTCGGTACTTTGTAATTCCTGGCTGACAGCACACAAGAAAAGCCCGCTGAACCTGTGAAGGTCAGCGGGCTTTTCCTTTTCTACTGCTGCGGATCGAGCTGATCCAGCACCTCGCCCACTGAAAGCTGCGCCAGGACAATCATCTGTTGAATACCGAGTACCAGATTACAAGTCGGGCCGGTCAGGATGGATGATAACTGGTAGAGATTGGTCGGCTGGCAGGCCGTCATCGCCAGCAGGCTGGCTCCTACAGGGACTGAGGTATATCCGGTGAAGAATGGTTGACTGTCAGGCCGTCATCGCTGGCAAGCCAGCTCCCACAGAAGAGCAAAAGAAAAAACAAAACGGCGTACCCTTGTTGCTTCTCACCACTCCACAGGCCGAGCGTTAGCTCGCCTGCCGCTCTTGATCTGGGCGCCCCCTCGAGAGGCCGAGTGGAGGTTCTGCGCAGTGGGCAACCCGGCATGGATGCCGGGTTAGCCGCCCCCGGCCATGGATGGCCGATGGCGGCGGGCCCACGGAGCAGGACCGGAGCGAGGGCATGCCGAGCCTAGGCGAGGCACCGAACGAAAGGGGCAAGGGCGTTTGGTTACTTTGCGCCGGGCGGCGTTCCGCTTTTCAAAGTAACCCGCTGTAAAAGCGGAACCATAAGCGGCCGTTACCGAAGCAACGGATATACACCAAAAACAACCAACAGCCTGGTCGGCCCTAAGGCCGCCACCTTCAAACCATCAAACCGACTCCTTGCGAACCCTGAACCAAGCCGCATAAAGCGCCGGCAAAAACAGCAACGTCAACGCCGTCGCCACAATCAACCCCCCCATGATCGCCACCGCCATCGGCCCGAAAAACACACTGCGCGACAACGGAATCATCGCCAACACCGCCGCCAGCGCCGTCAGCACAATCGGCCGGAACCGCCGCACCGTCGCCTCGATGATCGCCTGCCAAGGCTTGAGCCCGGCAGCGATATCCTGCTCGATCTGATCGACCAGAATCACCGAGTTACGCATGATCATCCCGGACAAGGCGATGGTCCCGAGCATCGCCACAAACCCGAACGGCTGGCGGAACACCATCAGGAACAGCGTCACCCCGATCAGCCCCAACGGTGCCGTGAGAAACACCATCACCGTACGGGAGAAGCTGCGCAACTGCAGCATCAGCAAGGTCAACACCACCACGATGAACAGCGGCACGCCCGCCTTCACCGAGTTCTGCCCACGGGCCGAATCCTCGACCGTGCCGCCCACATCCAGCAAATAGCCATCGGGCAACTCAGCGCGAATCGGATCGAGCGTTGGCATGATCTGCTGGACGAGTGTCGCCGGCTGCTCCTTGCCATAGATATCGGCACGAACGGTGACGTTCGGCAGACGATTGCGATGCCAGATCACACCCTCCTCGAAGCCGTATTCCAGCGTCGCAATCTGCGAAAGCGCCACGCTGCGACCGTTGTCGGTCGGCACCGCCAGGCTTGGCAGCAGCGACAACTCGGTGCGTTCATGCAGGGTGCCGCGCAACAGGATCTCGATCAATTCGTTGTCTTCGCGGTACTGGCTGACACTGGAACCGGTGAGCGAGCTCTGCAGGAACCTCGACAAGTTTGCCGTGCTCACGCCCAGCGCCCGAGCGCGGTCCTGATCGATGTTCAGATAGACGACTTTGCTCGGCTCTTCCCAATCCAGGTGCACATTGGCCACGTGCGGGTTCTCGCGAACCTTGGTCGCGACTTTGCGCGCCAGCGCCCGGACTTCCTCGATGTGCTCACCCGTGACCCGGAACTGCACCGGATAGCCGACCGGAGGGCCGTTTTCCAGACGGGTCACCCGCGAGCGCAGGGCCGGGAATTGTTCGTTGAGCGTTGCAATCAACCAGGTGCGCAGGCTTTCGCGCTCCTCGATGGTTTTCGCCAACACCACAAACTGGGCGAAGCTCGCCGCAGGCAGTTGCTGATCCAGCGGCAGGTAGAAGCGCGGTGAACCGGTGCCGACGTAGGCAACGTAATTGTCGATCCCGGCTTTGTCCTTGAGCAGTGCTTCGAGGCGTTTGACTTCATCGGCAGTGTTGCTCAGGGAAGCCCCTTCGGCCAGCTTCAGGTCGACCATCAATTCCAGACGCCCGGATGCCGGGAAGAACTGTTGCGGCACGAAGCGAAACAGCACGATGGAGGCAATGAACAACACCACGGTCGCGGTGATCACCGTTTTACGCCAGCGCACGCACCATTCCACCAGGCGCCGAACACGCTGATAAAACGGCGTAGCGTAGGGATCGGGTTGGCCGGAACCGTGTTTGGCTGCATGAATTTTCGCCAGGTCCGGCAGGAGTTTTTCCCCAAGAAAAGGCACAAACAATACCGCCGCCACCCACGATGCCAACAGGGCGATGGTCACCACCTCGAAGATCGAGCGGGTGTATTCGCCGGTGCCCGACTGCGCCGTGGCAATCGGCAGGAAACCGGCTGCGGTGATCAGCGTGCCCGTGAGCATCGGGAACGCGGTGCTGGTCCAGGCGTAGCTCGCGGCTTTGATCCGGTCGAAACCCTGTTCCATTTTGATCGCCATCATTTCCACGGCGATGATCGCGTCGTCGACCAACAATCCCAGGGCCAGCACCAGTGCCCCGAGGGATATCTTGTGCAGACCGATGCCCAGGTAATACATGCAGGCGAAGGTCATCGCCAACACCAGCGGAATCGCCAGCGCCACCACCATGCCGGTGCGCACGCCAAGGGAGAAAAAGCTCACCAGAAGCACAATGGCCAGCGCTTCCACCAGCACTTGAACGAACTCGCCAACACCGGTTTTTACGGCGGCGGGCTGATCGGAAACCTTGCGCAACTGCATCCCGGCAGGGAGGTTTTTCTGGATACGATCGAACTCGATTTCCAGCGCCTTGCCCAGCACCAGGATGTCGCCGCCGTCCTTCATCGCTACCGCAAGACCAATCGCGTTCTCGGCCATGAAGCGCATGCGCGGCGCCGGTGGATCGTTGAAACCACGGCGCACGTCGGCCACATCGGAGATACGGAAAGTGCGATCACCGACGCGAATCGGAAAGCTTTTTATCTCATCGACTGTCTGAAAATTGCCCGAGACCCGTAGTTGCAATCGCTCGCTAGTGGTTTCGAAGAAGCCGGCCGTGGACACCGCGTTCTGTTCTTCAAGGGCTTGCTGCACCGCTGCCAACGGCAAGCCGAGGGTGGCCAGTTTGACGTTGGAAAGTTCGATCCAGATCTTTTCGTCCTGCAACCCCAGCAGCTCGACTTTGCCCACGTCCTTGACCCGTTGCAGCTGGATCTGGATGCGGTCGGCGTAGTCCTTGAGCACGGCATAATCGAAACCATCGCCGGTCAATGCGTAGATATTGCCGAAGGTGGTGCCGAATTCATCGTTGAAAAACGGCCCTTGAATTCCCGGCGGCAAGGTATGGCGGATGTCGCTGACCTTCTTGCGCACCTGATACCAGAGTTCCGGGATGTCCACCGAATGCATGGAGTCGCGGGCAATGAACGTCACCTGGGATTCGCCCGGGCGGGAGAACGAGACGATGCGTTCGTATTCGCCGGTTTCCATCAGCTTCTTTTCAATGCGTTCGGTGACCTGGCGCGAGACTTCCTGCGCCGTTGCACCTGGCCAGTTGGTACGAATCACCATGGCCTTGAACGTGAACGGCGGGTCTTCGCTCTGGCCGAGTTTGGTGTAGGACAGTGCCCCGACGATCGCCAGCAACAGCATCAGAAACAGGACGATCTGGCGATTGCGCAGCGCCCAGGCGGAAAGATTGAAACCCATCGGGGATTACTCCTTGTGCGCCAGATTGACCACGCGGTTGGAGCGATCCACCGGGCGTACTTGTTGCCCGTCGAGCAGCACATGGACGCCCGCGGCCACCACCCAGTCGCTGGCGTTGAGTCCTTCGAGCACCGGGACGGTTTTCTCGCCGAAGGCACCCACCCGCACCGGGGTGCGCTTCAAAGTGTTGTTGGCGCTGACGACCCAGACGTAGGTCACGCCGCCTTCTGCGGTCAACGCCGACAGCGGCACAGACAACGGTGCGGCTTGGGCAGCCTGGACAAACACGCGGGCACTCTGGCCGAGTTCCACCGGCACCTTGCCGGTGTTGAACGCGATGCGCGCGGCGAAGGTGCGGGACTTGGGATCAGCGGCCGGCGACAATTCGCGGATATGCCCGGCGAAGCGCTGGTCCGGATGCGTCCACAGTTCCACAGCTACCGGCTGGCCGACCTTGAAGCGGCCGAAGCTTTGTTCCGGCAGGCTGATCAGGACTTCACGCTCGCCATCGGTCGCCAGGGTAAACACCGTTTGCCCAGCGGCCACCACTTGCCCCACTTCCACGGCGCGTTTGGCTACCACGCCATCCTGTGGCGCACGCAGCACCGCGTAACTGGCCTGATTGGTCGAAACGTTGAATTCGGCTTTGATTTGTTTGAGACGCGCTTCACCGGAACGGTAAAGGTTTTCGTGATTGTCGTATTGCGAACGGCTGACCAGCTGACGCTCCATCAGCGTTTTATAGCGATCACGTTCAGCGCGCACCATGCTCAGATTGGCTTCGGCGGCGGCTACCTGGGCGCGGGTGGCCTCCAATTGCAGGCGCACGTCCTGGGGATCGAGTTCGGCCAGCGGCTGATCGGCCTTGACGCGCTGCCCCTCATCGACCAGTCGTCGGCTGACTTTGCCGCCGATGCGGAATGCCAGATCCGGCTCATAGCGCGCACGCACTTCACCGGGATAGCTTTCCATCGACTGCGTCGAAGGCTCTGGCTGAACCACCATGGCCGGGCGAACGCTGACTTGCGGCGCCTCTTCGTGACCACACGCAGTCAATAAAAACGCCAGGGTAACTGGCAGTGCGAGGGGCAAGGCATAGCGGAACATGGTGAAGGACCTTTCGCTAATGGTGCTTGGAATAATTATACTGGCGAGTATGTTATTAATAGCAAACTCACCAGTCCAGTAATAAAAGCGCATATGCCGAACAATCTTTCAGCACCCAATGGCCCGGGCCGCCCCAAGGATTTGGCCAAGCGCCAGGCGATCCTCGATGCAGCGAAGACGCTGTTTCTGACCAAGGGTTATGCCAACACCAGCATGGACGCAGTTGCAGCCGAGGCCGGGGTGTCAAAGCTGACGGTCTACAGCCATTTCAACGACAAGGAGACGCTGTTCTCCGCTGCCGTGATGGCCAAGTGTGAGGAGCAACTGCCGACGCTGTTTTTCGAATTGCCCGAAGGCGTGGCAGTGGAAACCGTGCTGCTGAACATCGCGCGCGGTTTTCATCAATTGATCAACAGTGACGAGTCAGTGAACCTGCACCGCTTGATGATGACCCTGGGCAGTCAGGACCCGAAGCTCTCGCAGATCTTCTTCGAGGCCGGACCGCAGCGCATGCTGCACGGTATGGAGCGCCTGTTGAGCAAGATCAATGAAAGCGGCGTGCTGAGCATCGACAAACCGCACAACGCGGCGGAACATTTCTTCTGCCTGCTCAAGGGCGCGGGGAATTTTCGTTTGCTTTATGGTTGTGGCGAACCGCTGGTTGGCGATGAAGCCGAGAGCCATGTGCAGGAAGTGGTGGGGTTGTTTATGCGGGCGTATCGGCCCTAGCGGTGATCGTTCCCACGCTCTGCGTGGGAACGCCTCAGGGGACGCTCCGCGTTCCAGCTCTCGAATGGGACGCGGAGCGTCCCGGGCTGCATTCCCACGCAGAGCGTGGGAACGATCAGCTTCAACTTACGGCTTGAGCGCCTTCTTCGGATAAATGTCATACCGACTGGACTTGCCATCCAGCGCATGGCTCGGCTTCGGCCCTTCAATGCACGGGGCCTTGCGCGGGCGCTTGACCACCACCCGGTGGCTGGCCAACGCCAACGCGGCCTCGAGCAATGCCGGTGCATCCGGGTCATCCCCCACCAGTGGCCGGAACAGGCGCATTTCCTTCTTCACCAACGCGGTTTTCTCACGGTGAGGAAACATCGGGTCGAGGTAGATCACCTGCGGCGGCTCGCCCTGCCAATTGCGCATCACCTCGATCGAGTTGCCCTTGAGCAAGCGCATCCGCGCGACGATCGGCGCCACATCGAAATCTTCCGCGCCTCGGGCCAGACCATCCTCCAGCAAAGCGCCAATCAAAGGCTGGCGCTCGATCAGGCTCATCTCGCAACCGAGGCTGGCCAGCACGAACGCATCCTTGCCCAACCCCGCCGTCGCATCCAGCACCCGCGGGCGCACGCCCTGAGCCACGCCGACAGCCTTGGCGATCATCTGCCCGCTGCCACCGCCATACAACCGGCGATGCGCCGCGCCACCCTCGACGAAGTCCACCCGCACCGGGCCCGGCGCATCCGGCCCCAGCTGTTGCAGCTGCAAGCCCATGTCACCCACCTGCAATGCAAACTCGCCATCAGCCACTTGCAGCGGCAGGCCCAGGCGCTCGGCCCATTGCTCGGCTTGGGGTTCGAAGGCTGCGTCCAACGCCTCGACATGGATGCGGCACGCCGCGGGTTGATCAATCATCGGAAAACACGCTCAAAAAATTAATGATCGGCAAAAACGGCCGATAACAAAACTATCGAGCATTTTGCCAGAGCTGAGCGTCGACCGAGAGAAATGTCAGACATTCAACCGACAATCACAGGTTTTATCTCGCCCTACGGCGACTACAACCTGCGAAATACCCAGGCACTGAGCGGCGTCAGCCACATCTGGCAGGATTTCTTTGCCCGGGCGCTGGCCGAACAGTCGGGTGAAGTGCTGCCCAAATCGCTGAACTTTCCACCGGTCGATCTCGACAGCCCGGTTGAACCCACCGTTGGCAGCGATCTGCTGGCGCACATCGTTGCCCAGCGCGAATGCGATGTGCAGGACAACGAGATTCGCCCGCCCGAGCCACTCTTCCTGCCGATTGCCGAGTTCGAAATGGACCTGGCCGACAAGCCGTTCCCACCGTTCCCGGCGCAAGAAATCGTCGCCCAGCAGAAACAACAGGATTTCGAAAGCGGCTGGGTGCGCCCGCTTGTGCTGACCGCCGGCCAGCCATTGCCGGAAGCCGGCCCCGCGCCGCAACCGCGTCCACTGCACCTGCCGATTGCCGAGTTCGAACTGGACCTGCTGGACAAGCCGTTCCCGCCGTTCTCCCCGGAAGAGTTGCTGGAGCAACAGAAACAACTCGATTTCGATAATGGTTGGGCGCGCCCGATCATCCTGCAGAACCTGCGCCTCGCCGCCTGAGCCTCAACGTCCGCTTCAGCGACAAACCCACCACGGCCCGACATCGACATGAAAGTGATTGCGATGCGCGGCGTTGTAATCCGGACCCAACACCACACTGAACAAGCCGCAGGCGCCATCGCGGACTTGTCTTAGAAACTGCGCATCCTGATTGTCCTTGGGCCAATCCTTGAGCACGCTGATGGTTCGACCATCGGCCAGGCGAAAACCGGCGATGTCCAGCGCATTGGCCGACGCGTGTTGACTACGCCGGCCATTCTCGCGGCTGTAGACATTGCGACAGGCAAAGCTGCCGAGATGGTCGACCCGCGCCACCGCTTGCCCATAGACCGCCTGCGCCGCGGGTTGCAGGGCGTGATGTTCGAACAGCGCGAACGACACGGCCAGGCGGCAACTGGCGAGGAAACTGCTGCTCAGGGCAACATCACCGCCCTGTACGCGCAGGGCATTGCTGAGTGGGCATTGGGCGTCGGGGCTGTTGGCTTGCGGGGTCACGCGCAGACCGGAACTGCTCAGGGCTTGCGCGCAGAGTTGCGGATCATCGCGCAGGCGCATCAGTTTGTAGCGGGTCAGCAGGTTCGGCGCAGCCTTCACATCCAGCGGCGCCCAGGGGTTCCATTGCGGCGGTATTTCCAGCCAACCACGCCAGATGCTGAGCACTCCGCCGCCAATGATCAACAGCACCAGCAGCATCCAGCGCCCGTTGCCCATGCTCAGCCTTTGAACAACTGATTGGCCTGGGCGTACGGCATGGAGCGCGACGTGAACCCGAAGGTGCCGGACGTCTTGATCTCTTCGGCGGCGCGATAGAACTCCCCCAGCGCTGCCAATGCCAACGCCGAGCCGACGCTGATGCGCTTGACGCCCATGTCGCTCAATTGCTGCACCGTCAGCTGCAAACCTCCGGACATCAACACATTGACCGGTTTCGGCGCCACCGCGCGGACAACCGCCAGCACATCGTCGGCACTGCGCAAGCCCGGCGCATACAACACGTCGGCCCCGGCCTCCGCGAATGCCTGCAAGCGGCGAATCGTGTCGTCCAGATCCGGATTGCCGTGCAGGAAATTCTCGGCCCGGGCGGTCAGCATGAAAGGGAAAGGCAGACTGCGGGCGGCAGCGACGGCGGCCTCGATGCGCGCGACGGCATGCTCGAAGCAGTAGATCGGAGCGTCCTCGCGGCCAGTGAAGTCTTCAATCGAACCGCCCACTGCCCCGGCCTGCGCTGCGCGCAACAGACTTTTCGCGCATTCCGCCGGGTCATCGGCAAAACCATTTTCCAGATCGACCGCGACCGGCAAATCGCTGGCGCCGACAATCGCCCTGACGTTGGCGAGGGTATCGTCCAGGGTCAGGCCACCATCCGGGCGCGCGTTGGAAAAAGCGTAACCGGCGCTGGTGGTCGCCAGCGCCTCGAAGCCCAGGCTGGCGAGCATTTTTGCCGATCCGGCATCCCACGGGTTGGGAATAACGAAAGCGCTGCTGCGTTCGTGCAAGGCTTTGAACGCTTGGGCTCGAAGGGTTTGCGCATCCATTGGCAGGCTCCTGAAGAAGGCGAACGAATCCGCCTTCAGAGCAAGCCAAGTTGCTCGGCGGCGGGTTTCCTGTATAGCTCAGGCAGCGCCGGCAAGCCAGGTAATCGCAGTATCAGGCGACGGTGAAAACGCTGGGCCAGTTTAGCCGCCAGCAGATTGTCGGCGGTGTGCAGGAAAATATACGGCGTGCGCCCCTCTTCAATCCACAGGGCAATTTTTTCCACCCACGGCAATAGAAACGGGTCGTTTGCCTCAAGCTCTGGATGACCGATGAAACGCACCTGCGGAAATTGCGTGAACGCTGCCGGGCGAGGTGGAACACGCGGTTTTTTCGATTGCGCGTGAAGCACCGAAGGATCGATCGAGGTGCAGCTGAACAATGCGCGCGGGTCGAGGCAGATGCGTTCAACGCCGCGATCCAGCAACAGGCGGTTGAGCATCCGTTCGCTGTCACCCTTGGCGAAAAAATCGTCATGCCGCACTTCCACCGCCAACGGCCGCTCCAACGCGTCAATGAATGCAGCCAGCTCGGGCAAGCGTTGCGGGGTGAAGCTTTTCGACAATTGCAGCCACAGCGGCGACACCCGCTGACCCAGTGGGCTGAGCAATCGGGTGAAGGTTTCGACAGCGGTCAGTTGGTCACGCAGGTCACCGCCATGGCTGATGTCGCCGGGGAATTTGGCGGTGAAGCGAAAGTGCTCGGGCATGGCCTCGGCCCAGCGCTGCACGGTGCCGGCAGCGGGGCTCGCGTAGAACGTCGTATTACCTTCCACGGCGTTGAACACCTGGCAATACAGATCAAGAAAATCGGCGGGTTTGGCGTCAGGCGGATACAGGTATTCGCGCCAGGCGTTTTCACTCCAGGAGGGGCAGCCGAGGTAGTAAGGCAGCAACATCAGATGTACAGGTCGAGACCCAGCACTTCCGCATCCCAATCGACGAACCCGGCGGTGCTGAGGTAGCTGGCCAAAGCCATCGCCACACTTTTGCTCATCGCACGGTGGTAGAGCATGTCCTGCTGACGGGCGGGAAGATTGCTAAGGCGTTGCGCAGCGGACTTGGCGGCTCGCGCAGCCAGTTGCTCTTCAGACGCAAACTCCGGCTCGCCGTCGATTTCGACGGACTCGTCCTCCACCACATGGCCTTTGCGAGGCTTGCGCTTGATGGGGTAGGACTGAGAGGAAATGCCGTCTATACGCATAAGTGCATGCTCGGTATCAGTGATGGCAGTTTAGTGGCGCATAGCCCGCTTCGCAAACCGCCGAGTGATAACTAGAACACATAAAAAGCAAAAGGTTTAAAAGCTGCGGTTAGAAAACGACGATTGGCCAAGTTGGAACAAGATGTGGCAAGGGAGCAAGTTCCCGCTGGGCTGCGAAGCGGCCCCGATTGCGGTCGGTTGAATCGCGTTGGCTGGTTTTACGACTGCTGCGCAGCCGAGCGGGAGCAAGCTCCCTCGCCACAATAAAACCTGATTAACGCGCCTTGGGCGTCGCCACTTTGTCGCGCAGATAAACTGGCTGCGCCTTGTCGGCCACAATCGCTTCACCACGCTCCCAGGCAAATCGCGCCAGGGTCAGCAAATCTTCTGCATGAGGCAACATGCCCGCATCCTGACCGCTCAGGTTGACCGCAATCCGCTCGCCATAACCCCAACCGGTGCCGGCGCCGAACCATTCGCCACTGGCATCACCCGGCAATGCGGCCGACTCGGGCGGCAATACCGCTTCTGCGCCAACCAGGCGCATCTCCCCCCCCGTTTCGCGATAGCAACCCCAATACACTTCATCCATGCGTGCATCGATGGCCGCCGCAACCTGGCTGGCGCCATGTTCGCGGTAAGCGCGCTGGGCCAGCACGGCGAGGTTCGATACCGGCAACACCGGGCGATCCAGCGCGAATGCCAGACCCTGCACCACACCGATGGCAATGCGCACGCCAGTGAAAGCGCCCGGCCCGCGACCGAACGCAATGGCATCGACTGCTTGCAGGGTGGTGCCGGCGTCGGCCAGCAACTGCTGGATCATCGGCAGCAATTTCTGCGCGTGCAGACGCGGGATCACCTCGTAATGGCTCGTCACTTTGCCGTCATGCAGCAAGGCAACGGAGCAAGCTTCAGTCGCGGTGTCCAGGGCCAGCAAGGTGCTCATCGATGTTTCCGTAACAAGTGGTCAGAAAAAAGTGCGTCAGTATAAACAACTACGGCCCGCAAGCGGGCCGTGGATGATGCAACGGTTCAGAGTTTTCAGCTCAGGGCAGCAAGAACCTTGGCGGTGATTGCTTCTACCGAACCGACGCCTTCGATATGGCTGTACTTCGGCTTGCCATTGGCAGCAGACAGTTTCTGGTAGAAATCCACCAGCGGCTTGGTCTGCGAATGGTAGACCGACAGGCGATGACGCACGGTTTCTTCGGTGTCGTCCTTGCGCTGTACCAGCTCTTCGCCGGTGATGTCGTCTTTGCCGGCAATTTTCGGCGGGTTGTAGACGATGTGGTACACGCGGCCGCTGGCTTCGTGGACACGACGACCGGCAATGCGCTGGACGATTTCTTCGTCTTCAACGGCGATCTCGACCACAGCGTCCAGCTCGACGCCGGCAGTCACCAAGGCTTCAGCCTGAGGAATGGTGCGCGGAAAACCGTCGAACAGGAAACCGTTGGCGCAATCAGCCTGGGAGATACGGTCCTTGACCAGCGCGATGATCAGGTCATCGGAAACCAGGCCGCCGGCATCCATGATGCTCTTGGCCTTGATGCCCAGTTCGGTGCCGGCCTTGACCGCAGCACGCAACATGTCGCCGGTGGAAATTTGCGGAATGCCGAATTTTTCGGTGATGAACTTAGCCTGAGTACCTTTACCGGCCCCGGGAGCTCCCAGCAGAATGACGCGCATCGATGTGCTCCTCAATTTTTTATATGGATAACGTCAGATTCGCCTCGTGGGGCCAATCTCAAAAATAGGGTCGTGACCGCCCAAACGGCCAAAGGCTGATCAAGATACACAGCAGGCTGCGACCACACAAGCCGCCAAAAGTCGGAGAAACCCGCGTCGGCTACGACCTTTGGACGCGGTTTCCCTCGTCGCAACCCCAACATTAACTGTCGCTTGGCAGCACTTTTATCCGCGCCCTCGGACGGCATCCGGCACATGCTCCGGACGCCTCATCCAACGACAAAAACTTTAGCCGGTATTGCGCAAACCAGCGGCAATCCCCGCCACAGACACCAGCAACGCCTGTTCCACCGGGCTGTCCTGTGCCACATCCTGTTGCCGCGAACGGGCCAGCAACTCGGCCTGCAATAGATGAAGCGGGTCGAGGTAAGTGTTGCGCAGGCGAATGAATTCGAGGGTGGCTGGGCTATGTGCCAGTAGCTGCGACTGACCGGTCAGCCCGAGCACGATCGAGCACGCCTGCGACAATAGGTCGCGTAAGTGCGCGCCCAACGGCAGCAGATCCGGTTCGACCAGACGCTGATCGTAGGATTGCGCGATATCGGCGTCGGCCTTGGCCAGGACCATTTCCAGCATATCGATGCGGGTGCGGAAGAAAGGCCATTGCTCGCGCATCTGCCCCAGCAGTTCGCCTTCGCCGCGCTCCAGCGCCTTGCTCAGCGCCGCTTCCCAGCCGAGCCAGGCCGGCAACATCAGGCGCGTCTGGGTCCAGCCGAAGATCCACGGGATTGCGCGCAGGCTTTCGATCCCGCCGGCACGACGCTTGGCCGGGCGACTGCCCAGTGGCAAGCGTCCCAATTCCTGTTCCGGGGTCGATTGGCGGAAGTACTCGACGAACTGCGGGTTTTCCCGCACCACGGCGCGGTACGCACGGACCCCGTCGGCGGCCAGTTCGTCCATCAAGTGGCGCCACTCGGGCGTGGGCGGCGGCGGTGGCAACAACGTCGCTTCGAGTACCGCCGCCAGATACAGATTGAGGTTCTGTTCGGCGATGTCCGGCAGGCCGAATTTGAAACGAATCATTTCCCCTTGCTCGGTGGTACGGAAACGCCCCGCCACCGACCCCGGTGGTTGCGACAAAATCGCCGCATGCGCCGGGCCGCCGCCACGGCCCACGGTGCCACCGCGACCGTGGAACAACAGCAGCTCCACCTGCTGCTCGCGGCAGATATCCACCAGACGCTCCTGCGCCCGATACTGCGCCCACGCTGCTGCGGTGGTGCCGGCATCCTTGGCCGAGTCGGAGTAGCCGATCATCACTTCCTGCGGCCCTTGCAGACGCGAGCGATAACCCGGCAGCAACAACAGTTTTTCAATCACCGGGCCGGCGTTGTCGAGGTCGGCCAGGGTTTCGAACAACGGCACCACGCGCATCGGCCGCAACACGCCGGATTCTTTGAGCAGCAACTGAACCGTCAGCACATCGGAAGCGGCACCGGCCATGGAGATGACGTAGGAACCAAGGGAAGCTTGTGGCGCGGCAGCGATTTCCCGGCAGGTCGCCAACACTTCGGCGGTGTCGGCGGACGGTTTGTAGTGGGCCGGCAGCAAGGGCCGTCGGTTGTTCAGTTCGCGGGTCAGGAACGTGATGCGTTCTTCCTCGCTCCAATCCTCGTAGCGGCCCAGGCCGAGGTAATCAGTGATTTCGCTCATGGCCGCGCTATGGCGCGACGAGTCCTGGCGCACATCCAGCCGCACCAGGAACAGGCCGAACGTCACCGCCCGGCGCAGGCAATCGAGCAGCGGGCCGTCGGCGATCACGCCCATGCCGCACTCATGCAGCGAGTGGTAGCAAAGCTCTAGAGGATCAAGCAGGTCGCGGTTGTCTTGCAGTACGTCGGCCGAAGCAGGTGTCGGCGTAGTCAACGCAGTGTGAGCCCAATTGCGGGTAGCGCGCAGGCGTTCTCGCAGTTGTTTGAGTACGGCTCGATACGGTTCGGCACTGTCGCCAGCCTTGGCCTTCAGTTCGTCACTGGCCTGCTGCATCGACAGTTCGGCGGCGAGATGATCGATATCGCGCAGGTACAGATCGGCGGCCATCCAGCGTGCCAGCAGGAGCACTTCACGGGTCACCGCTGCCGTCACGTTCGGGTTGCCGTCACGGTCGCCGCCCATCCACGAAGCAAAGCGGATCGGCGCAGCCTCCAGCGGCAAACGCAGGCCCGTGGCGGCATGCAGTGCCTGATCGGCCTTGCGCAGATAATTCGGAATCGCCTGCCACAGCGAATGCTCGATCACTGCAAAGCCCCATTTGGCTTCATCGACCGGCGTCGGGCGCGTACGGCGTATCTCTTCGGTGTGCCAGGCTTCGGCGATCAGGCGTTGCAACGTCGTCCTGATCTGCTCGCGCTCGGCGCTGGTCAGGTCGCGGTGGTCCTGGGCGGCCAGTTGAGCGGCAATCGCGTCGTATTTCTGGATCAGTGTGCGGCGCGCGACTTCGGTCGGGTGCGCGGTCAACACCAGTTCGATTTCCAGTCGTCCAAGTTGCCGGGCCAATGACTCGGCGCCATGGCCTTCGTCTCGCAGGCGCGCGAGTAGTTCCGGCAGTACCCGTGACTCGAACGGTGCCTGTTGGGATTCTTCGCGACGATGAATCAACTGGTATTGCTCGGCGATGTTGGCCAGGTTGAGGAACTGGTTGAACGCCCGCGCCACCGGCAGCAATTCAGCTTCGGTCAATTGATTGAGGCTGGCGCTCAGCTCGGCGTCCATCGAGCCGCGACGGTCAGCCTTGGCGCCTTTGCGGATCTGCTCGATCTTGTCGAGAAAGCCGTCCCCGTACTGTTCACGAATGGTATTGCCCAACAGCTCACCCAACAGGTGAACGTCCTCGCGCAAGCGTGCATCGATATCGGTCATCAGCAGTTCTCCAGCAAAGAATCCGGGCGGCCAGTAAACCCAAGAGTGCCGCCCCAGACGTCTTCTTACAAGCAAGACGACGAAGGACCTTTAAACCTTGTGCGTTGAAGCTAGTCTGAACAGTACGCCGTACAACGGCTGTCGCCGGCCAACGCCGGATACTCCCCCGGCCTGCCACGAGCAGGCGCGCAACGAGGTGATTATGAAAATCCGTGAACTTGCCCAGCATTGGGAAGAAAACGCCAAGGGTCGCCTGACCAAGACCGGCTACACGATTCACCTGGACGTGGAAGCCGCCGCACGCCTGGCAGCGATTACCGAGATGTACCCCAAGCGGCATCCCGAAGAGTTGCTTGGCGAGTTGATCGGCGCCGCACTTGAAGAACTCGAAAAGAGCTTCCCGTATGTGAAGGGCTCGACAGTGGTCGCCACCGACGAAGAAGGTGACCCGCTGTACGAAGACATCGGCCCGACTCCGCGTTTTCTTGCGCTGTCCAGGCGCCATCTGCACGATTTGTCAGCTGGCAACGACAAGCAAAAACACTGATTCCCTCCTCCGCACATCCCCCCTGTGGGAGCGAGCCTGCTCGCGATAGCTGACTGACATTCAACTTCAATGTCGACTGATACAGCGCTATCGCGAGCAGGCTCGCTCACACATTTTTTGCTTTAAGCCCCTGCCAAGCCGATCACGTTTTTTTCGATAGCTGGCTAAATTTCTCTGAACTTTCAAAAAACGCCTCGGGTCAACCCAAGTAACCACGCCTGGGACGGCCGTTTCAAAACGACCCGAAAATGACGGTTCGGCTCCTTGCCCAGGATGGATGTTCACGTTGTTCAGGAAGTAGTCCAATGGAGTTGAAGATTATGAAAACCAGAACTGGCAAATCCTCGTTTACCCCACTGCATGGCCTGAAGATGGCTGCCCTGGCCATCGGCAGCAGCCTTGTGCTGGCCGGTTGCGCCGGCAACCCACCGTCCGAGCAATTCGCCGTCAGCGAGTCTGCAGTCAAAGACGCCGTCAGCGCGGGCGGTACCGAATTTGCTGCGGTGGAAATGAAGGCTGCCCAGGACAAGCTCAAGCAAGCGGAAATCGCCATGCACGACAAACAGTACGATCAGGCGAAAGTCCTGGCTGAACAGGCTGAGTGGGATGCCCGCGTAGCCGAGCGCAAAGCCCAGGCGATGAAAGCCGAACAGACTGTAAAGGACTCTCAAAAAGGGGTTCAGGAACTGCGTCAGGAAAGTCAGCGCACCGTCCAGTAACGGCGCGACATGACTATCTCTCAGACGATCAAAAGGACGATACCACTATGAATTCCAAACATTTGATGCTCCCTGCTCTGCTGGCCGCAAGCGTTGCCCTGGCTGCCTGCTCCACGCCGCCAAATGCCAACCTTGAACAGGCCCGCACCAATTATTCCGGCCTGCAAGCCAACCCGCAGGCGAGCAAAGTCGCCGCACTGGAAACCAAGGAAGCCAGTGATTACCTGGACAAGGCCGACAAGGCTTACCTGGACAAGGAAGATCAGGCCAAGGTCGATCAGTTGGCCTATTTGACCAACCAGCGGGTTGAAGTCGCCAAACAGACCATCGCCCTGCGCACCGCCGAAGCCAATCTGAAAAATGCTTCGGCACAACGCGCCCAGGCCCGTCTCGACGCTCGCGATCAACAGATCAAACAGTTGCAGGACAGCCTCAACGCCAAACAGACCGATCGCGGCACCCTGGTGACGTTCGGTGATGTGCTGTTCGCTACCGACAAGGCCGAGCTGAAATCCAACGGCCTGATGAACATCAACAAACTGGCGCAGTACCTCCAGGAAAACCCTGATCGCAAAGTGATCGTCGAGGGCTACACCGACAGCACCGGGACCGCGTCGCACAACCAGTCGCTGTCGGAACGTCGCGCCAACTCCGTGCGCATGGCGCTGGTGAAGATGGGCGTTGATCCGACCCGCATCGTCGCCCAGGGTTACGGCAAGGAATACCCGGTGGCGGATAACACCAGCACCTCGGGCCGGGCGCAAAACCGTCGGGTGGAAGTGACGATCTCCAACGATAACCAACCGGTGATTCCGCGTTCGGCGGTGAGCTCTAACACCCAGTAAGTTGTCAGCACACAAAAATCTGTGGGAGCCAGCCTGCTGGCGATAGCGTTGGATCAGTCAACATCACTGTTGAATGTTCAATCGCAATCGCCAGCAGGCTGGCTCCCACATTGGTTCTGTGTTGCCTGTGAAAATCGGTTTATTGCTCCAGCTTCTGCGGGGTTTCCTGGCCCATGCAACGCACCGCTTTCTTGCGGTCGTTGACCAGCACGCCGGTCAGGCCTTTCTGTTCGGTGTCGAACAACACCAGCACGCCATCGATGCACTGCGCCACTTGCGCGGCCGGTTCCAGGGAGACTTTGTAGTCTTCGCCCGGCACGGTCTTGAGCATGGTGAACTCATTGAGCAGCAACGCATCCTCGGGCTTGGCGAAGTGCAGGTAGCCGTACCACCACAGGGCGCCGACGGTGCCGAGGATGCTGCAGATACCGGTGATGATCAGCGGGATGGCGTTACGTTCTTCACTCATTGCGGGTTCTCTGATGGTTCGGCGGGGGAATTCGAGGGTGCCGGGTAATTGGGTATTTCACCCAGGCGGCGCAGGCCGTTGAAATGTTGCGGATCGTCCAGATAGCGCAACATGACGGTGCGCCAGACCGGGTCGGCGAATGTCTGCACGTGCCCACCGCGGGTCAATTGCAGCACGCGCGGCGGCGGCGCAGCTTGATACAGTCGGATGCCGTTGGAAAGAGGCACGATCGGATCATCGATGCTGTGGTAGATCAGTTTCGGTACGCCATTGAGCTGGGCCATGGAGTTGATGGCGCTGTCACCGTCCGGCACCAGCCAGGACAGCGGCACCTGGAATGTCCAGAACACCCACGAATGACTCAACGCAAACTGACCGACACTGCGGTAGCTGGCGGGCACACCATCGAGCACAAAAGCCTTGAGCTGTTTTTGCCGCTGCGGGTGCTGAACCAGGTAGTGAACTGCCATTGCCCCCCCGAGGCTCTGGCCGAGCAGAATCACTGGCTTGCCTTTGACCTCGGGTGCCTGATCGAGCCACTTGAACGCGGCATCGATGTCCTGGTAGATCGCCGGCAGACTCGGTTTGCCTTCGGACAACCCATAACCGCGATAGTCCAACAGCAGCACTTGATAACCCTGCTCGGGCAACCAATAACTGCCGCCAAGATGCATCGGCAAATTGCCGCCGTTGCCGTGCAGGTGCAGCACCGTGCCCTTGACCTCGACCCCCTGTTTCGCCGGTAGCCACCAGGCATTCAGCTTCAGGCCATCGGCGGTGACCAAGGTGACTTCGCGGTATTGGAGTTTGGCTTTTTCCGGGGTGAACAACTGGCCGGGTTCGGGGTAGAACAGCAGCGAACTGCAACCGCTCAGGGACAGGAGAAGGCAGAGGGTGCCGAGGATTCTCATCCGGTGAAACCTCGCAAGATTAGGTTGATCAAGATCGTTCCCACGCTTTGCGTGGGAATGCATACCGTGACGCTCTGCGTCACAGTGGACGCGGAGCGTCCATGGCGGCATTCCCACGCGGAGCGTGGGAACGATCAGAGATAAAGACTCTCAGGCAAATGATCAACCTGTGGGAGCGGGCTTGCCCGCGATAGCAATGTCACTGTCAACATTCATGCTGAATGTTATGCCGCCATCGCGGGCAAGCCCGCTCCCACAGGGTTATTCACCAGCCTTATAAAATGTTGGAATAATCCGCCTCGATCCGGTCCAGGCTCAGGTGGTTGAGGAAGTTCGAGAAGCACATCCATGCCGACAATGCGTTCATGTCACGGAACTGTTCCGGCAAATACTTGGGCGGCACTACCAGGCCTTCATCGACCAACTGGCGCAAGGTGCGCATGTCTTCCAGCGTGGTCTTGCCACAAAACAACAGCGGGATCTGCTCAAGCTTGCCTTTGCGCACGGCCAACTGAATGTAGTTGTAAATCATGATGAAGCCCTTGAGGTAGGACAAGTCTTTGGTAAATGGCAGACCTGTCGGTACCGAGCCACGGAAAACGCGACTGGCGTTGCTGTAGCTCTCGGGCATTTCAAAACCTTGTTCGCGGAAGAACTCGAACACCTGCAGGAAATCCGCGCCCTCCTCCACCATGTGGATCGCACGGGTGCGGTTGGTCAGTTTGCGCAGGCGGCTCGGGTAGGAGGCGAAGGTGATGATTTCCATCAGGATCGCCAAGCCTTCCTGGGTCACCGTCGACGAGGGCGGACCCTTCGACAGAAAGGTGCAGATCGGCTGGTTCAGGCCGTTGAGCGTGGTGCCGACGTGCACCAGCCCTTCGTGGACTTCCAGGGCGCGCACGTCACGCTCGTTGAACATAGCGTCGGTGCGGATCTTGATGTAGTCGGCGCCCGCCGCCGCGTCGGCGACGATGCCGTCGGACTCGAACACGCGGATGGTTTCCTCGGCCTCGCCAAATACCCTGTTCAAGCGGGTTTGCAGCAGGTGCACGGCTTCTTTGGCGGTCAGGGTCTTGGGTTCATCCTTCAGATCGCCACGGCCGTCAATATTGTTCAGGTACTCGGACAACATCATGCCCAGGTCAGACAGCGTCGGGTCACCGGCGTGGAACGCATCGGATGCGGCGCCATACAATTCCTGGGAAATCAGGCCGAAATCCTCGGTGCCGCGCGCTTCGAGCATGCGCACCACCATGCGGTACTCCTTGCACATACGGCGCATGATCTGACCGACCGGGTTGAACTGGCCGAGCTGACGGGTGATGTCGCGCTCGATGTTCTGGAATTCCAGCTTTACCTTGCTGGAGTCGAACGCCAGTGGCCGATTGAGGTAGTAGTCGCGGTCCACCGCTGGCATTTCCTTGCCTTTGGCCTTGAGGAAGCCCTTGCGAATATTCTCGTCCCACTTGACCGCGTCGAGGACGCGGATCGGCGTCTGCGCCAGCACAATGCGATCGGACAAAATGCGTATCGACTGCTGGTAATCGTCCACCCGAAACTCCTGTAGAAAATGCTGGGTTTATCTGGTTTTGGCCTGACGCTGATAGCGCACCACTTCGACGAATACATCGGAGTTGGCCGGATCGTCGAGCCAGGCGGACACCTGGTCCATGCTGTTGTCGATCAGCACGCCATCGCCGTCGTCGGTTTGAAAACGCTGGCCGCTCAGGACGTTCTGCCCCATCGCCTGTTGGATCTGTTCAAGGTCGAGGTTGTACACCACCAGTTCGTGCTTGTCGGTGAGTTCAAACCCGCCCACGGTGAAGTTGCCTCCAAACTGCGCCGGTACCTTCGCCGAGAAATACCAGCGATTGCCATGGCGCGACACCGTGAACGGGTAGGCCTCGCGCTCCCTGGGTTTGGCCCGGAAGTAACTGACTGCCTGATAGCGATTGTCGCCGACGCGCGTCAGTTCCAGATTGACCGGTTCCCCCCAGGCGTTGGTGCTGGTCCATTTGCCGAGCAACCCTTTGGGCGCAGGTTCGCCGGTGGGCAATGGTTCCTTGAAAGTCACCAGACAGCCACTGAGCAACAGGAACGACAAGGCGATCACAACGACACGCCAGGCTTTCATTCAACACTCCCTTGATGATCAAACCGCTTTGCTGATCGTTCCCACGGTCTGCGTGGGAACGCATCCAGTGACGCTCTGCGTCACACCGACAAGGGGCGCGGAGCGTCCCGGGCGGCATTCCCACGCAGAGCGTGGGAACGATCGGTACAGGGTTTAGTGACGGCGCGGGATTTATACCGATGCCAGCACCAAATGCATATAACGCGTAAGTATGCCGAGCATTTCCTCTTCGGCGACCGGCTCAGCCTCGTTGAGCAGGCCCTGATATTCCATCCGTCCGATTATAGACGTCAACACTTTGGCATCCTGTTGTGGCTCGCGCGAACCCAATACCTGGAAAAGCTGGCAAGACCCCTGCAACAGTATCTGCTGATGCGAGCGCACCAGCACAGCCAGACGCGGGTTCAACAGCGCTTCCTGGCGGAACGCCTGTTCGGCCATCAAATGCTCACGACGCGTCACCAGTTGCCGGTGGACATAGTCGGTCATCAACCGCGCAATGTCGTCCGCCAGTTTCGAGCGTGCCTGCGGACTGCCGTCGCCACTGGCGATCATGTCGCGCAACAGGCCTTCGTTGTTGACCCACAGCTTGGCCATGTACGCCGCGCTGCGTTCGACGTATTGGGCGAAGGTATCGGTGAGCAGGTCATCGATATCCTTGAAATAGTAAGTGGTTGCCGACAGCGGCACTTGCGCCTCGGCGGCCACTGCACGGTGCCTTACCGCCCGCACGCCATCACGCACGACAATGCGCATCGCGGCATCGAGAATGTCCTGTCGACGCTGTTCGCTGCCCTGTCGGCTGGCCTTGCGCCCCTGGTACTGGACACTCTCAGCGACCGCTGTGGCGACACCCGCCGCACCTTCTTGAGCCATTGCACCGTTCACGACAGGAACTCCTCTTTCACTTCAAAAGTAACCATTTGATACGTTTGTACCAGACAGGCAATAAAAAACCGCCTGAAAAGGCGGCTTTTTAACTGAAACACTTACGCTTGCGGCCGCATGTGCGGGAACAGGATCACGTCGCGGATCGACGGGGAGTTGGTCAGCAGCATCACCAGACGGTCGATGCCGATACCTTCACCGGCCGTTGGCGGCATGCCGTACTCCAGCGCACGAACGAAGTCGGCGTCGTAGTGCATGGCTTCGTCGTCGCCGGCGTCCTTATCGGCCACCTGCGCCATGAAACGCTCGGCCTGGTCTTCCGCGTCATTCAACTCGGAGTAGGCGTTGGCGATTTCACGGCCACCGATGAACAGTTCGAAACGGTCGGTAACGTTCGGGTTATCGTCGTTGCGACGGGCCAGCGGCGACACTTCGAACGGGTACTGGGTAATGAAGTGCGGCTGTTCCAGCTTGTGCTCGACCAGTTCTTCGAAAATCATCACCTGCAGCTTGCCCAGGCCCTCAAAGCCCAGCACCTTGGCGCCGGCCTTCTTGGCGATGGCACGGGCCTTGTCGATGTCGTTCAGGTCGTCAGCGGTCAGCTCAGGGTTGTACTTGAGGATCGAGTCGAACACCGACAGACGCACGAACGGCTCGCCGAAGTGGAACACCTTGTCGCCGTATGGCACGTCGGTGCTACCCAGAACCAGCTGCGCCAGTTCACGGAACAATTCTTCGGTCAGGTCCATGTTGTCTTCGTAGTCGGCGTAGGCCTGGTAGAACTCCAACATGGTGAATTCAGGGTTGTGTCGAGTCGAGACACCTTCGTTACGGAAGTTGCGGTTGATCTCGAACACTTTCTCGAAGCCGCCAACCACCAGGCGCTTGAGGTACAGCTCAGGCGCGATACGCAGGAACATTTCCATGTCCAGTGCGTTGTGGTGGGTTTCGAACGGCTTGGCCGCGGCGCCGCCCGGAATGGTCTGCAGCATCGGCGTTTCCACTTCCAGGAAGTCGCGCTTCATCAGGAAGCTGCGGATGTGCGCAATCACTTGCGAACGCACGCGGAAGGTCTGGCGCACGTCTTCGTTGACGATCAGGTCAACGTAACGCTGGCGATAGCGTTGTTCGGTATCGGTCAGGCCATGGTGCTTGTCCGGCAGCGGGCGCAGGGACTTGGTCAGCAGGCGCACGGTGGTCATTTCAACGTACAGGTCGCCCTTGCCGGAACGGGCCAGGGTCCCTTCGGCAGCAATGATGTCGCCCATGTCCCAGGTTTTCACCGCGGCCAGGGTTTCTTCGGACAGGGTCTTGCGGTTGACGTAGACCTGGATGCGACCGGTCATGTCCTGGATCACCATGAACGAGCCACGGTTAAGCATGATGCGACCGGCAACCTTGACCGGGATCGCAGCCTCTGCCAGCTCTTCCTTGGTCTTGTCCGCGTACTGTTTCTGCAAGGCATCGCAGTAGTTTTCGCGGCGGAAGTCGTTCGGGAAGGCGTTGCCCTTGGCGCGCTCGGCAGCCAGCTTTTCCTTGCGCAGGGCGATCAGGGAGTTTTCTTCCTGTTGCAGGGCTTGCGGGTCGAGTTCTAGGTCGCTCATGTCTTTAAATATTCCATCAGGTTCGTTGCCCCCGGGCCCTGCGGCCCGGGGATCGCCAGCAGGCTGGCTCCTACAGGGATCGCGCTGAATCAGCGATCCTGTGTGCGTCTTTTACAGCCCGGATTTCAGGCTGGCTTCCAGGTACTCGTCGATGTCGCCATCGAGCACCTTGTCGCAGTCGCTGCGTTCGATGTTGGTGCGCAGATCCTTGATCCGCGAGGCATCCAGCACGTACGAACGAATCTGGTGACCCCAGCCGATATCGGACTTGGTGTCTTCCAGGGCCTGGGAGGCCGCATTGCGTTTCTGCATTTCCTGCTCATACAACTTGGCCCGCAGCATTTTCATGGCGGTGTCCTTGTTGGCGTGCTGGGAAC
>NZ_RCOE01000297.1:0-873 GCF_004321495.1 Pseudomonas sp. Sample_10 | reverse complement strand
CCGGCCCAGATGTACAGGGTGATCAGCGCCCAGAAGTGCACGATCGACAGACGATAGGAGTAGATCGGACGTTCGGCCTGTTTCGGCACGAAGTAGTACATCATCCCGAGGAAACCGGTGGTCAGGAAGAAACCGACCGCGTTGTGGCCGTACCACCACTGGATCATCGCGTCAGTCGCACCCGAATAAGCCGAGTAGGACTTGAAGAAACTGACCGGCAGAGAGGCGTGGTTGACGATGTGCAGCATCGCGGTCACGACGATGAAGGCACCGTAGAACCAGTTACCCACATAGATGTGCTTGGTCTTGCGCTTGACGATGGTGCCGAAGAACACCAGGCCGTAGGTGACCCAGACAATGGCCAGCAGAATAGCCAGGGGCCATTCCAGTTCCGCGTATTCCTTGGTGGTGGTCAAACCCATCGGCAAGGTAATGATCGCGCCGACAATCACCGCTTGCCATCCCCAGAAGGTGAAGGCTGCGAGGCTGTCGGAAATCAGTCGCGTTTGGCAGGTTCGCTGCACGACGTAATAGGAAGTGGCAAACAGTGCACATCCACCGAAGGCGAAAATCACCAGGTTGGTGTGCAACGGGCGCAGGCGTCCAAAGCTCGTCCAGGCCAGACCGAAGTTCAACTCCGGCCAAACCAGTTGCGAGGCGATGAAGACACCGAGCCCCATGCCAAGGATCCCCCAGACCACCGTCATGATGGCGAACTGGCGGACTACCTTATAGTTATAAGCAGTCGGACTGATTGCTGTGCTCATTCTAAGGTTCCACGGTTTGGGTGTTTTATTAGGATTAAAAATCGGCCGCAAGTATGTAGAAAGCAGGGGGTCATTGCAACGCGCCATGACCTGGGTCAATGCTTTC
>NZ_RCOE01000012.1:0-34189 GCF_004321495.1 Pseudomonas sp. Sample_10 | reverse complement strand
CGCCGGGAATCAGTGCCGAGTGCTCGGCGATTTTTTCGATCTGCAGCGGCATGAAACGCTGGTAGATGGCGGTCACGTCATCGTCAGTCGGTGTGCGGCCAAATACTTTGCGATATCGCTCGGCGACTTGCGGTTGATCGCAAAGGGTGCGGATGTGATCCCACTTGCCCATGCCCATCGGGCCTCGGGCTTCTTCGATGGAGACCTGGACATCGAACTCGGCGAAGGCTTCGACGAAGATCTGCGTCGGCGCGAATGAACCGAAGTCGACGACAGTGCCGGCCCAGTCGAGGATGGCGGCTTGCAGCGTGGTTGGGTTGGTGTAGTTCATGGCAATTAAATTCCTGAGTTGGCAATACGGTTCAATGCAGGAGTGAGCCTGATCGCGATGGCGGTGTGTCAGTCGACATCAGTGGTGAATGTCAGGCCGCAATCGCGGGCAAGCCCGCTCCCACAGGGGAATGTGGTGTGACTTAAATCTCCAACACTTCCATCTCACGCAGCACTTCGCCAATCGCGGCCACGGCTTCGCGCATTTCGGCCGGCTGAACATGGCCAATACAGCCAACGCGGAAGGTTTCGACCTGAGTCAGTTTGCCCGGGTAGAGGATGTAGCCCTTGGCCTTGACCCGTTCGTAGAATTCCTTGAACTGGTAGCGTGGATCTTTCGGCGCGTGGAAGGTGGCGATGATCGGCGCCTGGATCGCCGCTGGCAGGAAACTGCGCAGCCCCAGCTTGCTCATCTCTTGCATCAATGCCTGGCAGTTGGCGGCGTAGCGCTCGTGTCGGGCCGGCAGGCCGCCTTCTTCGTTGTATTGCAGCAGGGCCTCATGCAAGGCGGCGACTACGTGAGTCGGCGGGGTGAAGCGCCATTGGCCGGTCTTGGTCATGTAGGTGTGCTGGTCATACAGGTCCATCGCCAGCGAATGCGAGTTGCCGGCGGCACTGGCCAGGGATTCTTTGCGAGCGAAGACGAAGCCCATGCCCGGCACGCCTTCCAGGCATTTGCCCGAGGCGGCGATCAGTGCATCGAACGGGATCTGTTGAGCGTCGACCGGCAAGGCGCCGAAGGAACTCATGGCGTCGATGATCAGACGTTTGCCGTGTTGCGCGATGACCTGGGCGATTTCGGGCAGCGGGTTGAGGATGCCGGTGCTGGTTTCGCAGTGGATCAGTGCAACGTGGGTGATACCGGCATCGGCCCGCAGCAGACGGTCGACGTCGGCGGCAGTGGTCGGTTCGTCTTCGGCGGTTTCGAAGGTGCTGAACGAGCGGCCGAGCACTTCGCAAATTTTCGCCAGGCGTTTGCCGTAGGCGCCGTTGATCAGCACCAGAACCTTGCCATCGCGAGGCACCAGGGTGCCGATTGCCGCTTCGACGGCAAAAGTGCCGCTGCCTTGCAGTGGCACGCAGTGGTGAGTGGCGGCGCCGTTGATGATCGCCAGCAGTTGCTCGCAGAGGCTGGCGGTCAGTTGGTTGAAGCGGTCATCCCATGAACCCCAGTCAACCATCATTGCCTGGCGGGTGCGGGCCGACGTGGTCAACGGGCCAGGGGTGAGCAGGATAGGGGCGGCAATACTCATTCTCGTGTCCTCGCATTCGATGGGATGAAGCGTTGGTGCCTAAATTGCAATTTGCCGGACTATCAATCAAATTGTTTGTTGTTATGCCAGCCATCAGTGAGAGTTATTCATGAACCTGTTCCAGCTTCGCGCCTTCGATGCCGTGGCCCGAGAGGGCAGCTTTACCAGAGCGGCAGCGCGCCTGTTCATCAGCCAGCCGGCGGTGACCGGCCATATCAAGGCGCTGGAGGAGCATTACCAGATCACGCTGCTGCGCCGTACCGCACGACGGGTGGAGCTGACCGAAGAGGGCACCAAACTGGCGGCGATTACCCGGGCGATGTTTGGCCTGGCGGACGAGGCGCAGGTGATGCTGGAGGCCAACCGGCAGTTGCTGACCGGGCGTCTGGAAGTGGCGGCGGACGGCCCGCACATGGTCATGCCGATGCTTGCCAGCCTGCGTGCGCGTTATCCGGGGATCACCGTGAATTTGCGCCTGGGCAATGCTCAGGAAACGTTGGCGGCGCTATTGTCCGAACATGCCGACGTGGCGGTGCTGACCGAGGTCGAGCCGCGCAAGGGCCTGCATCTGCAAGCCCTGAGCGAATCACGCATCTGTGCATTGGTGCCCGATGGGCACCCGTGGGCGCATCGAACCCAAGGCGTGCCGCTCAAGGAACTGGACCAAGTGATCATGGTGTTGCGTGAGCCGAGTTCGATTACCCGGCGCACGTTCGATGAGGCGTGCACCCAGGCCAGGGTCAACCCAAGGGTGCTGCTGGAGCTGGACAGTCGCGAAGCGGTGACCGAGGCGGTTGCGGCGCAGTTGGGGGTCGGCGTGGTGTCGTCGGTGGAGGTCAGCCATGATCCGCGGGTGGCGGCGGTACCGATCATTGGCGAAGGATTGGTGAACCGGCACATGATGGGGTGCATGGAGCGGCGGCGGGATTTGCGTTTGATTCAGGCGTTTTTCGAGTTGGCGCCTGGGGGGTAGACCGAGGTGCGCCCATCGCTGGCAAGCCAGCTCCCACAGGTTTTGTGTCGTTCACAAGATTAGTGGCCAACACAAATCCCTGTGGGAGCTGGCTTGCCAGCGATGAGGTCGGCCCTGCCTAAACAAGACTATCGCGCACCATTTCCAGAAAAGTCGCCACCACCCGCCGCGAACTCTGCTCGCGCAAACACACCAACGTTTCGGTCAACCGCCGCTTGCAATCGGTGATCGGCAGTGCGCAAACCCTCGAGTCCGCACCGAACTCGGCCGCCGAAACCACGCCCACACCGATCCCGACCACCACCGCCTCCCGTGCGGCTTCGCGGCCTTCCACCTGAATCGCCGGGCGGATGCGCAACCCTGCGCCGGCCATTTCTTCTTCCAGGGTCTGACGGGTGACCGAGCCGATTTCCCGCAGCACTAACGGCGTGTCGTCAAGGTCCGAGAGGGTGATGGACTCGCGGTCGGCCCATGGATGATGGCGTGATACGAACGCCACCATCGGGTCGTTGCGCAGGGGCAACGAGAGCAGGCGCTCATCGCTGACATCGCGTCCCAGCAATGCCAGATCGGCTTGATAGTTGAAGAGCCGGAACAGTGATTCATCGGTGTTGCCGGTTTCGATCTTCACGCTGATGCCCGGGTAACGCTCGCAAAACCTGGCGATTTGCGGCAACACATGCACAGGCGCGTCCACCGCCAGAATCAGGCTGCCGGTCTGCAAGGCCTGGGAATCCTGCAACAGCTCCTGGGCCTCGGCTTCGATCACGAACAACTTTTGCGTGACGCCGAGCAAACGCTCGCCCAGATCGGTCAGGCGTACCGAGCGCTTGTTGCGATGGAACAGCAACACGCCGTAGCGTTCTTCGAGCTTGCGCACCTGGTCGGAAATCGCCGGTTGCGTGAGAAATAGCCGCTCGGCGGCCTTGGTAAAGCTTCCGTGCACGGCCACGGCATGGAAGGCTTTGAGTTGGGCGTGGGAAACCGACATGGGAATCTCCATTAACAAGCTGAGCTTATTTTGGAAATACGATAAATCGATTTCATTTATTTATCAGTCATTGTTTTTATGTACCTCAGCCCTGGTGACTGTCAGTCGAACAGCAGTGGGGTGCCATGAGCCTGGTGGATCAACAGGACTCATCTGACCGCAATCGCCTACAGGGACAAGGTGATTTCGCAGTGCTCAACAATAAAAAAGACAGGCGTTTTCATTTAATTCTGCCGGCACACTCAACCCTGAGGTCAGAACCACAATGAACAAGCACATCGGCACCATCAAGCGTTGGCGCGTGCAGATTTTCGCGATCACCTGGCTCGCCTACGCCGCTTTCTACTTCACACGCAAAGCGTTTTCAGTCGCCAAGCTGGGGATCGGCGAAGACCCGACGTTCATGCTCGACAAAATGGCCATGGCCAACCTCGACGCCATCTACCTGACCGCTTACGCCGTTGGCCAATTCACTTGGGGCATCCTCGCAGACCGTTTCGGGCCACGGGTCGTGGTGCTCGGCGGCTTGGTCATCTCCGCCGCGGCGGCGCTGGTGATGGGCAACTTTGCAACACTGCCGATCTTCGCGACCTGCATGCTGATTCAAGGCCTGGCGCAGTCCACCGGTTGGTCGGGACTGTGCAAGAACCTCGGCAGTTTCTTCCCCTCGGAGCAACGTGGGCGTGTGCTGGGCTTATGGAGTTCGTGCTACGCCTTCGGTGGTCTGGTGGCCTCTCCGTTTGCTGGCTGGTGGGCGTATACGCTCGTCGGCAGCTGGCATGCGGCGTTCATTTCCAGTGCGGCGGTGGTTGGGCTGGTTGCCGTGCTGTTCTTTATTTTTCAACGCAACAAACCCCAAGACGTCGGCTTGCCGGCAGTTGAACCTGAGCCTGAGCTGACCGCCGAACAGGCCGACGCGCAAAGCAGAATCAGCATGTGGGTGCCGTTGAAGGAAATCCTGCGCAATCGCACGGTGCTGGTGTTGGGGCTGGCGTATTTCATGCTGAAACCGGCGCGCTACGCGATTCTGCTGTGGGGGCCGGTGATTGTTTTCGAGCAGATGCCCTCGGTGGGCAAGGTCGGGGCGGCGATCATTCCCACCGCGTTTGAGTTGGCAGGGTTGCTCGGGCCGATCCTGATTGGCCTGGCCTCGGACAAACTGTTCGGCGCCCGACGCATGCCGGCCTGCGTGATCAGTCTGTTGGCGTTGACCGTATCCCTGGCGTTTTTCATGGGTGCCCTGCACACCGGCAGCGTGGTACTGGTGGTGGCGCTGTTGTTCGTCATGGGCCTGACACTCTACGGTCCGGACTCGATGATAAGTGGCGCTGCCGCCATCGACTTTGGCACTGCGAAGGCAGGCGCGACAGCGGCCGGGTTCGTCAACGGCTGCGGTTCGGTCGGGGCGATTCTCGGTGGTTTGCTGCCGGGCTACTTTGACACCGTTACCGTTTTCATCGTCTTTGCCGGCTGTGCGATGTTCTCCGCACTGGTACTGATCCCACACTGGAACAGCCGCCCCAATGGCATGGGTACTCCATTCGCCTGCGTACCCAATCAAGCGATAACCGTCAAACCTCTGGGTACCTGAATCCTTTCCCTCGTCGCCTGCTGCATCTGCGGCAGGCCGGCTTCCGGCGAAGCTTGCAGCCATCGTTGGCAAATCCTGACTTTTTATGGCTTGAGGTCGGTGCGATTGACCAGCCAATCGAGTAACAAGCGGGTATCGCTGCGCGGCTTTTGCTGGCGAACTGCTGGAGTCGAAGGGTGTTGTCTGAAGCTCGCGCAAAAGACTGGGCGGTCGGGGTCGCTGTCGATGAAACTGACCAGCCCGTCGCTACCCGCCAGGGGCATGCCGGTCGGATTGAACCCGGTGTTCGCAGTCGACAGCACGACCGGCAACCAGAGGTCGGCAGGTGCTTCGCAGTCGCTGGTTGTCGCCGGCCACAGACGTACCTGGATTCGCCCTTGATCATCCTCAATAGCCGGCTTGCCCGCCGGACCACACACCCGGGCAGGCTGGAAACCGGTGATGCGCGGCCGTTCTTGTTCAAGCGCCGGCCGGAACACCGTTGACCAGGGAATGGCGCAAAACTGATTGTGGTAATGCCGGGGCGTGCTTGGGCAAGCCTGCTCCAGAATCGAATCCTGCCGCCCTTGATGCTGTGCCTGAATGACCAGCCATTGATCGTTGAAACCCCGCAACGGATGTTCCGCCACCTGCACGATGCACCCGCTGCGCAATCGGCAGTGGTTGCTCTGCCCATGGATTTTCACCTGCTGACTTCGCAGGCGCTCCAACTGCCGTCGACCCAGTTGCTCGCGATGACGCTGTGGGTGAACAGGGCTGGACAACGAGCGCGGCGAAGAGTGATTGACGGCGCTATCCCCGATAGCTGCAATAGCGCGATTTCGGGCATCCACCTGGAGCGGCAAAGACAATAAATCGTGGCGCTGAAACAGTTCGCTGATCACTGGTGATTGAGCGATCGTGAGCATGTCGTTTTGAAAGGGCATCAGCAGCGGTTCCTGCGGGAAACTCAGGCTGTCATCGGCAAAAATCAGAACATGGCCGGCCCGGTGATGTTCGAAGTGGTAGTGAATGCCTTCTTCCTCGCACAGCCGTTGCAGCAGCGCGAGATCGCTTTCCTCGTACTGAATGCAAAAAGGTCGCAGGGGATAGTGGCTGTCTTGGAGCTCGAAGCGGAAGCTGCTGTCGGGCAAACCATGTTCTTGCAACAGTCGATCCAGGATCATCGGCACACTGAGGTGCTGGAAAATGCGTCGTGATCTGTGCCGCTCCAGCGCCTGAAGTGCAGGCACCAGTATCAGTTTGTAGCCCACCCGCTGATGGCCGCGATGTTCGTGGCTGGCGCTGTGCAGTACGCCATGAATGTAGTGGCCATGGCCGATAACCAGAAGTGCCGGTTGTTGCAGCAGTCGCTCAAGGGGCAGGCCCGGAGCGAGGCCGATGGCATCGATATCGAATCGATAGGGTTGATTGAGAGCCTCGCGGCCACTGAACTGCACCACCTGCAAACTCAAATTGTCGTCGAGCAGTGTCAGGGTGAAGGGACTTTCCTTGTCGTTGTGCATTGATCGCGCTTCTACCGAGGAGTACGGGTGCGAAGGGTACGAAACCATGACCCTTGATAGTCATCGCGAATCGTAGTTTCAGAAATGCCCTACAAAAGCCGGTGAAGATGTCGATCCTGCCGTTGAGAATTTTTGGTCGATTGCCAACTTTAGGCCGTATAAACTTGGCGCCATGCGTCGGCCAATAGATGTCTCGGCGCCATAGACAAGAGAGTGAGTAATGGGCGCACAGTGGAAGGTTAAACACAAAGAAGCGGCAGCTAACGCCAAGGGCAAGATCTTCGGCAAACTGGTGAAAGAAATCACCATTGCTGCACGCAACGGTGCCGATACCGCCACCAACGCACACTTGCGTCTGGTGGTGGAACAGGCCAAGAAAGCATCGATGCCCAAGGAAACACTGGACCGCGCCATCAAGAAAGGTGCGGGCCTGTTGGGCGAAACCGTGCAATACCATCGCGTGACATATGAAGGGTTTGCACCGCATCAGGTGCCGTTGATCGTTGAATGCGTGACCGACAACATCAACCGCACCGTCGCTGAAATCCGCGTCGCATTCCGCAAGGGCCAGTTGGGCGCCTCCGGTTCGGTGGCCTGGGATTTCAACCACGTGGGCATGATCGAAGCCTCGCCGGACACCCCGGATGCGGATCCGGAAATGGCTGCGATCGAAGCCGGTGCCCAGGATTTTGAACCGGGTGAAGAGGGCGCGACCCTGTTCCTGACCGAGCCTACCGACCTGGATGCGGTTCAGAAAGCCTTGCCTGAGCAGGGTTTCACCGTGCTGTCGGCCAAATTGGGCTACCAGCCGAAGAACCCGGTCAGCGGCCTGAGCGACGAGCAGATGGCTGAAGTCGAAGCGTTCCTTGAAGGCCTCGATAACCACGATGACGTGCAGGACATGTTTGTCGGTTTGGCGGGTTAATTTGTTTCGCCAGTGACACCGTCATCGTCGGAACGTCGCCCGGAGCAAGCTCGCTCCCACAGGTTTTGCGCTGTCCCTGTGGAAGCGGGCTTGCCCGCGATTGACCGCATAGCGGTCACCCGCAACTCAATTGCTGCAAAATCTCGTTAAACCCCGGCCGCATCAACACATCCGGCTGACAGCAGCGCTGCTGCAACGCATCAAGCCGCAGACGATCCGCATCGCTCAATCCCGAGTCGATCCTTTCCAGCAATTCCCCCAGCAGCACCCCGAACGCTCGCACTTCGATCCGCTGCAATGCACGGCTTTCCAGGTTGTCCTGGGTGGCATGGAATGACGCTGCGCCAAAGTCTCCCAGCAGGCAATCCCCGTGTTCGTTCCACAGGATGTTGTGGCCGTAAAGGTCGCCGTGAGTGATGCCACGTCGGTGCAGATGCCCGGCCACTGAAGCGATACCACGCGCGATACGCAGGGCGACAGCGGCGCTGAAGCGGGTGTCATCGGCATAGACGTCACGGCTGCAGGACGCCAGGCTCGGCAGCCCGGCGAGGTTGCGATGGCTCGGGGCGATCAGCTGCATCACCAGCCCGTCGGTTTGTTGCGGGTGATCGACAATCCGGCCTTCTACGCGGATCAGGTTGGGGTGAATGCCAGCGGTGATGCAGGCGTTCATTTCGTGCAGCGGCGAGCCATCGCTGGTCATTTCGCCTTTGTAGAGTTTGACCGCTACCGTTGTGGCGGGCTGGCCGGGTTTCGCCCAGGAAGCGCGATGGATCACGCCGGAAGCGCCTTCGCCCAGCTGTTGTTCCAGTTGCAGTTGCGACCAGGCAATGCTCGGTGTGGCTTCGAGGGCGGTGGCATCGGCTTCGGTTTCCAGCGGGTTGCCGGCGTAGGCCAGCCAGCTCAGGCTCGGCAGGCGCAGCAGCCATTCCGGCAGCGCGGTCAGGCGGTTGGCGGCAATGCGGATCAACTCGAGTCGATGGCAGTTACGCAGACTGTCGGGTAACTGTCGCAAGCGGTTGCCCGCCAGCATGAGTTTTTGCAAGTGCGGACGTTGACCCAGTTCGCTCGGCAGTTCACTGAGGCAATTGTCGGTCAGGATCAGCCAGCGCAACAGCGGCGGCAGCGCCTCTGCCGGGACGTGTTCGATGCGGTTGGCCTTGAAGCCGACCATGGTCAGCGCCGCACATCGGCCCAGGCAAGCCGGCAGTTCGGTAAACAGATTGTCCGAGCAGAACAACACCTGCAAACGGCTCAGGCGATGCAGGTCGTCCGGCAGCTGGGTCAAGGCATTGCCGCTGAGGTTGAGCACTTCCAGCGAGTCCGCCAGGTCGAAAATTTCCCGGGGGAACTGTGTCAGGTTCTCGCTGAGGTCGAGGCGAGTGATGCCTGCCAGCGTACCGGCGCGCAGTTGTGCAACGGTGTGCATGAACGGGTTCGCTATTTGATCGAAGGAATGGGCGGCATGATAGCGGGAAGAACGCGACGGTGGCGCTACCGTCGATGCAAACCCCGCCTCAAACCGGTTCCCGAACCTCTTTGAGCTGCCCCAGCCGGCTGCGCGTGCGCGCCAGATCGATGGCATCGGCGTGCAGGCTTTCGCGCAATGAGCGCTGGCCGAGCAGAATCAAATGTTTGTCCTGATCGTACAAAACGTCCACCAGATTGATGAAACGCTGCTGGGCGGCAATCGAGCAGTCGGCCAGATTCGGCAATTGATCGATGATCCAGTGATCGAAGCGTCGGCACAGTTCCAGGTAATCCATGACGGCCGTAGGCTGATCGCAAAGATCAGCGAAGTTGAAACCGACGGCGCGTCCCTCGCAGTAACGGGCGGACAGATGACGAGTGCCGACCGGCAGGGCAATGGCCGGTGCATCCGTCGCCGGCACGTTGAGCGCATGACGCTGCGCCGATGTCGCGGGCCAGACGTACTGGCCCTGGGTGAACAGCTGTTGTGCGTGGGTCCTGGCATGACTGCGGTAGTCGTGTGGCCCGCCGACTTCCATCACCAGCATGCGCGCGTTGATCAGGTCGATCACCGGTTTGAAACGCGCGTGGTACAGCGGGTTGGGCAATAGACCTTCCGGCGGGTAGTTGGACGTGACCAGCAGCAGGATCTCGCGGCGAAACAGCGCCTTGAACAGCCGCGTGATCAGCATGGCATCACCGATGTCGTGAACGTGAAATTCGTCGAAACACAGCACGCGGCAGTCGCTCAGCATTTCATCGAGCGTGGTGGCCAGCGCATCCGCTTGCTCACGATGGCCGAACATCCCTTGGTGTAGCCGGGCGAAGAACTCATGGAAGTGCACGCGCTGCTTTTGTGCAAGCGGGATAGCTTGGAAAAAACCGTCGAGCAGCCAGCTCTTGCCGCGGCCCACGGCGCCGTGCAGATACAGCCCGGGAAGGTTTTTTGATCCGCTTTCAAGCATTGAACGGGCGTGCTGCGCCATGCAGTCGATCACCCTTTGCTGGCTGTGACTGAGGGTGTAGCCCTGAGCGCAGGCCTTTTGCTGAAAGTGGTCGCGGATGACCCGTTCGCTGGCCGAGCCACTGGAAGACGCAGTCGACGCCTTGCCGAAGAGGCGACGCAACGATGGCCAGCGTGATGCGAGTCGCGAACGGTTGGTCGGTCGAGCGGCCACTGTAGATATCACCCCGTAAACTTCTGGCAGGCCCCCGGCCTGCGGCGGCATAGTTTAACCAGTTGGGTAATTTTGCTTCCAGTTGTGCCGACGAAAACCCGAGAATCAAACCCCTGCAGGAGCAAGCAGGCTCGCTCCCGCAGGTTTGTGTTATCGGCCTCGGCAATCCCTACCGCTCAATGCTCCGATTCCAGCGGGCATTCCACGCCGGGCGCTGTTCGTTGACCTGGTCCCAATCCACCGCAATCGCGGTTTCCAGGTATTGCTTCATCGCCTCGACCTGCCCACGGGTGCGGTCGGTGGTGGGGGTGTTCGGGTTGGAGGGGATCTGATCCCCGTCTTCGAGCGCAGCAGCCTGGGCTTGTGGCGTGAGCAGGAACGCGGCGAGTTTTTGTGCGAGTTCCGGTTGTGTGTTGTTGGCGATCGCGCATTCGGCGACGTTGAGCACCACCGCGCCTTCTTTCGGCTGCGCGTACTCCACCGGCATACCCTTGAGTTTGAGCGCAGTGACCTGGGTCGGGGTCAGCGGGAACAACGCGGCTTCGTCGGTTTGCAGCATTTCGGAAATCTTCGCCGAACTCGGAATGTACTCCAGCACGTTGCGCCCGACGCTGTTTGGCCAGGCTTTGAAGCCCGGGTCGACGTTGGTTTCAGTACCACCCTGTATCCGGTTGAACATCAGGAAACCATGCAAGCCGAACGTCGACGAGGCCATCGACTGGAACACGAGCTTGTCTTTGAAACGCGGGTCGGCCATGTCCATCCACGAGGTTGGTGCAGCCCAGCCTTTTTCTTTGAACAGACGCGTGTTGTAGGCCAGCCCGGTGACGCCGAGGCTGACGGCTACCGCTTCATCCTTGATCCGTCCCTTGGCCGGAATCTGTTGCAGGGTCGGGCTGTCCTGCAGTTTGTCGCACAGGCCCATGGCGATGGCGCGGTACATGATGCCGTCGTCGAGGAACATCACATGCATCTGCGGGTTGCCTTTGCTGGCCTGGACTTTGGCCAGGATGTCGGCGGAGGTGCCGGGCACGATGACCACTTTGACGTTGTTGGCCTTCTCGAAATCTGGCAGCACTTTGTCGGCATAGAGCCGCTCCATGGTCCCGCCGTTCATGCCCAGGTAAAGCGTCGGTTCGGCGTGAGCCTGGGTGACGCTGAGCAGGGCGCTCATGCAGGACAAACCGAGCAGAGCAGTGCGTTTGATGTTTTTCATTGGCGCGACCTTCCTCTATCAAGCTACGGAAATGGAGTGAAAACGGTTGATGGAAAACGCATCCAGCGACGTCTTTGGCGCGCCGCTACAGATGATCTCGCTGAGTGCCTGGCCCACCGCGGGGCCGATCTGGAAACCGGCGCCGGCAAAGCCAAACGCATGCAACAGGCCCGGCCGGGTACGACTGTGGCCGATCACCGGTTGGCGATCGGGCAGGTAACCTTCGGTGCCGCTCCAGGTACGGATCGCCTGGGCCCCTTCAAGGAACGGGTAGAGTTCGACCGCCTGGCGGAGGATTTCCAGCACCGCGCTTTGGCCGGGGCGGGCGCGGGCGTCGTCCAGGGCAAACCCTTGACCACCACCCAGCACGCAATTGCCACGTGCGACCTGGCGGGCATAGATACCGCCCCCCTCGACTCCGGTGCTGGCATCCATCACCAACGGCAAGGGTTCGGTGACCAGCATCGCCGGATGCCCGGAGTGCATCGGCACCGGTTCGCCGAATTGTGCAGCCAGGTTGCCGGCCCAGGCACCTGCGCAGTTCAACAACCACGGGGCGCGCCATTCCAGTCCGCTTTGGCTGCGAACACGGAAACGCTGGCCGTCATGTTCAACGGCGCTCACCGCACACTGCTCATGCACCTGCGCACCATGCCGCCGTGCCGCCTGCGCAAACGCGGGGGACACCAGCCGCGGGTTGGCATGTCCGTCATCCGGGCAATACGAAGCGCCTACCGCCACGTCACCAACCCATGGAAAACGGGCGCGCAATTGCGCACGGTCCAGTAGTTGCAGATCAAGGCCGAAACCCTGGCTGCTGGCGGCGTAGTCTTGCAGTGCGCGCAGATCATCCAGGCTGCGTGCCAGTTTCAGATGACCGCTGCGTTGATACTCACCGTCGATGCCGATCAATTGTGGCAACTGCGCCCAGAGGGCATGGGCTCGTTGCGACAATGGCAACTGTGACAGCGGACGGCCCTGGCGTCGCACGCCGCCGTAATTCACTCCGCTGGAATGCGAGCCGCAAAAATCCCGTTCCAGCAGCGCGACCCGCTGACCGCCCTTGCTCAGGAACAGCGCGGCGCAAGACCCGACAATGCCGCCACCGATGATCACCGCGTCGACTTCGATCATGCTTCGATCTCCAGGCCAAACGGCAAAGGCTTGATCGGCGCTTGTGCCCGCAGCCGGCCGATCCCGGACACTGCACGCCCGCTCTCGCAGGCAATGATTTCCGCGGCAGCGGCGCCACACATCCGGCCCTGGCAGCGGCCCATGCCGACCCGGCAGTGCGCCTTGACCCGATTGATTTCCCAATGCCCTTCACGCACGACTTCGCGAATTTCGCCGGCGCGGACTTCTTCGCAGCGGCAAACCATCACGTCATCGGCGGCATCCGCAGCCCAGTGTTCGGGAAAGGCAAAGGCGCGTTCCAGCCCCTGGCGAAAATCGCCGATGCGCGACAACGCCTGTTCCAGATGCGCGGCGCGTTGCGGCTCGATCAGGTAGCCAATGTCTTCGAGCAATGCCAACGCGGCGCGCTCGCCGGCCATTTCTGCAGCGTCGGCGCCCATGATGCCGGCGCCGTCACCGGCCAGGTACACCTGGGCAACGCTGCTGCGTCCGGCACTGTCTCGCGTTGGCAGCCAGGCGCGGTTGAGGGGGTTCCAGGCGAATTCACAGCCGAGCAGGTCAGCCACTTGGGTTTCGCTGCGCAGGCCATGGGCAAAAGCGACAGCGTCACAGTCCAGTCGGTGTTCCGCGTTGGCGCGGGTCCAGCTCAGTGATTGCACACGGTGTCCGCCGTCGATGCGACTCAGTGTGGCGCCCTGATGCACCGCAATCCCATGGGCGGTCAGCCAGCTGCGGTAATAGACACCTTTGGCCAGCGTGGCCGGTTGTGACAGCAAGCCGGGCAGGGCGCGCGCCTGGGCGCTGAAGGGCGAAGTGTCGAGCACCGCGACGACATTCGCGCCGGCCTTGGCGTATTGATAGGCGACGAGGTAAAGCAACGGTCCGCTACCGGCGAATACCACGCGCTCACCGATGGCGCAGCCCTGGAATTTCAAGGCGATTTGCGCAGCGCCGAGGCTGTAGACCCCAGGCAACGTCCAGCCCGGCACCGGCAGAATGCGGTCGGTGGCGCCCGTGGCGACGATCACCCGGGAAAACTCCAGACGCGCGGCGCGGCCGTCGTGCAAGGTATCGAGAGCGCCGTCTTCGGCGTTCCACACCAGTGTCTGCGGACGGTAGTCGAGCTGCTCGCGCAGTGTGTCGATAGTCCGGTGCAAAGCGCCGGCCTTGCGCGCCTCGAAGCCATAAAGCTTGACCGCAGAGCGTTTGAAATTGGCCGGTTGGCGCCGATAAATCTGCCCGCCGCCACGCGCCGCTTCGTCCAGCAGCACTGGGCGCACGCCATGGGCAACCAGGGTTTGTGCTGCACGGATACCCGCAGGACCGGCGCCGATGATGACAACGGGTTTCATAGACAGCGTCCCGGTTCGCGGTTGATCTGTTGTCCGGCTTCCAGCAGGGTCGAGCAGGCGCGTACGCGGCGGCCATCGCCCAGGCGCACCCAGCAGTCCTGGCAGGCGCCCATCAGGCAGAATCCGGCGCGGGGTTCGGCGCTGAAGTCGCTGCCGCGCAAGTGTTCGCCACAGGTCAGCAGCGCCGTCAGCAAGGTGTCGCCGAGCAGGCCGCTGGCCGGTTGGCCGTCGAGGGTAAAGTCCAGGGCCGGGCGGTCGCCTTCGGCCAGTCGTTTCAGCAGAGCCATGGCGTCCTCATTGTTTCCCTACCAGAACCCGATCCAGGCCATAGACCCGATCCAGCAAAATCATGGTCAGTGCCGTCAGCGCGATGACCAGTGCCGATACCGCCGCCATCATCGGATCGATGGATTCGGTGGCGTACACGTACATGCGCACCGGCAAGGTCTGCGTGGCCGGCGAGGTGACGAAGATCGACAGCGTGACCTCGTCAAAACTGTTGATGAATGCCAGCAGCCAGCCGCCGGCCACACCGGGCAGAATCATTGGCAATGTGATCTGCCGGAACAGCGTGAAGCGACCGGCTCCCAACGATTGCGCGGCATATTCGGCACTGCGATCCAGGCCGATGGCCGAAGCCAGGACCAGTCGCAGCACATACGGTGTGATCACCAGCACGTGGGCGAAAATCAGCCAGGCGAAGCTGCCGTTGACCCCCATCAGCGCGAACAGGCGCAGCAACGCCACCCCGAGTACCAAGTGCGGAATGATGATCGGCGAGAGGAATAGCCCGTTGAGAAAATCCCGGCCGGGAAACTCGAAACGGGTGATCGCCAGCGCGGCAGGCACGGCCACCAGCGTCGCCAGCGAGGCGGCGCTGAACGCCAGAATCAGGCTGTTGTAGAACGCATCGACAAAGTCGGCGCGTTCGAACACGGCACGGAACCAGCGCAGGGAAAACTCCGTGGTCGGCAGGCTCAGGGTGTTCTCCGGGGTGAAGGCCACCAGGCACACCACCACCAGCGGCGCCATCATGAACAGCACCACCAGGGAATGAAACAGCAGGGCGAAAGGACCGTTCCTGGACATGACGAATTATCCCAATGACTTCTTGTAGCGGCCTTCGATCATGCGGTTCCACGACAGCATGATCAGCAGGTTGATGAGCAGCAGGGCCACGGCAATTGCCGCGCCCATCGGCCAGTTGAGCTCCGACAGGTACTGGTCGTAGATCAGCGTGGCGACCATCTTCAGACGGCGTCCGCCGAGCAGGCCGGGAATCGCGAAAGAGCTGGCGGCGAGGCCGAATACGATCAGCGTTCCGGACAAAATGCCGGGCATGACCTGCGGCAGCACCACCTGGCGGATCACCGTGAAGTGACTGGCACCCAGTGAAAGCGCAGCCTGCTCAGCGGCGGGATCGAGTTTTTGCAACGAAGTCCAGACCGGAATGATCATGAACGGCAGCATCACGTGGACCAGTGCAATCACCACCGCGAACGGCGTGTAGAGCAGTTTCATCGGCGAGCCGCCGAGCGCTTGCAGGGTCTGGTTGACCAGGCCATCGGCGCCGAGCAACAGGCTCCAGCCGAAGGCGCGTACCACCACCGAAATCAGCAGCGGAGTGAGGATCAGGATCAGGAAAATCGAGCGCCATGGGGTGCCCATGCGGCTGAGGATGTAAGCCTCGGGGACGCCAATCAGTACGCAGAGCAAGGTGGTCAGAGCGCTGATCCACAAGGTCCGCAGGAAGATTTCATAGAAATACGGATCGCCCAGCAGGCTGCTGTAGTGCTCGACGGTGAAGGCGTTGCCGTTGATCCCTGTGCTGTAGTCGAAGACGTTGAACGACAGCACCAGCGTCAATGCCAGCGGGATCAGCAGCAGACCGAGGTACAAGGCCAGGGCCGGTGCCGACAGCAAGTAGCCTTGGCGACCCTGGCGGATGGCGGTGAACGAACTCATGCGATCACCTCGTCGACAGTCAGTACACGCAGCAGTGCGGCATCCCAATCGAGGCCAACGGCTGTGCCTTCGCTCAGCGGTGCCGAGCCATCGTTGCGGCGTACCACGCAGAGTTCACCGAGGGGCGTCGACACGCTGTAGAGCCATTGGCTGCCGAGAAAAAAACGGCTGGCAATCTTGCCCTGCAAGCGTCCATGACCGGCGTCACGCAGATCGATTTTTTCCGGGCGCAGGCTCAAGGTCAGATCACCGTCACCACGACTGCACACCTGAACCCCACCGCTGCTGTCTCGTTCACCGGGCAGCAGATTGGCCTTGCCGACGAAGCCGGAAATGAACTCGGTGCGCGGGTGTTCGTAGAGGGTGTAGGGCGCATCGATCTGGGTGATCCGACCAGCCTGCATCACCACTACGCGATCACTGATCGACAGCGCTTCGGATTGGTCATGGGTGACCATCAGCGTGGTGATCCCGACTTCGCGCTGGATGCGGCGGATCTCGAATTGCATCTCTTCGCGCAGGTTGGCGTCGAGGTTGGACAGCGGCTCATCGAGCAGCAACACCGGCGGCTGGATGACCAGTGCCCGCGCCAGGGCGACACGCTGGCGCTGGCCACCGGACAACTCCCGAGGGTAACGCTCGGCGTGCTGATCGAGGCGAACCAGTTTCAGCACGCGGTCCACCCGCTGCCGGATTTCGGCGCTCGGCACCTTGCGCATCCGCAGGCCGAAGGCGACGTTGTCCTTGACGGTCATGTGCGGGAACAGTGCGTAACTCTGGAACACCACGCCCAGGCCACGGCTGGCGGGTTTGGCGTGGGTGATGTCGCGGCCATCGAGCACGATGCGCCCACTGGTGACTTCGACGAAGCCGGCGATCATTTGCAGGGTGGTGGTTTTGCCGCACCCGGAAGGGCCGAGCAGGGACACGAACTCGCCTTTTTCCACCGAGAGGTCGGTAGCGACCACGGCGTCGATGTCACCGTAGCGTTTGCCGAGTTTTTCAAGTTGCACAAAAGCCATGACTGCGCCTCCACCTGGGATTGTTATGCGTCGCCCGAAGGCGCGCTTTTTTGTATGGGCAGATACGAAAGATTGTTGCGGGGTGCGTTGGCGCTCGACTTGAGTCGGCTGCCGCTGTTGTTCGAATCGCCCCTGTCTGGACGCAGATTAGGACGAAGACTAGGATGGGCTCAATGGCCTATTTCACTGAGGCGATAACTATTTTCAGTTTTATTCGATCAGTAAATTAATTGTCGAGAAACTACATGTCAGATTCCATTGAGCGGAATGAAAGCAAAAATGAAGTCGGTGTCGGCGCCGTCTCACGGTTGTTTGCGGTGCTGCGTGCGTTGGGTGACACCGTCGAAGGCGGGGAGCGTGTGACGCAATTGGCCCAACACATCGGCTTGTCGCAACCGACTACCCACCGTTTGCTGCGCAGCCTGATGGAAGAGGGCATGGTCGAGCAGGATGCGCGCAGCAAACGTTATCGCCTGAGCCTGGATTTTTTCGCCCTGGCGGCCCGCGCAGGTAACAGTGGCAACCTGCGCGAGCTGGTGCGCCCGTCACTGTTGCGGCTGTCGGCATCGTTGGGCGACTCGTTGTTTTTGCTGGCGCGCAGTGGTTTCGATGCGATTTGTCTGGACCGCAGTGAAGGGCCGTTTCCGATCCGTACGTTCACCGGTGATATCGGCGGGCGCGTGGCGCTGGGCGTGGGTCAGGGCAGCCTGGCGATCCTGGCATTCCTGCCGGAGGAGGAGCGCGACACGGTCATCCACTACAACCTGCCGCGGTTGAAGGATTTCCATTTGTACGACGAAGTGTTCCTGCGCTCGGAAGTCGAGAACGTGCGCAAGCTCGGGTACGCCGGGCGCAACACCGGCGTGTTGCAGGGCATGGCCGGGGTGGCCGTGCCGATTCTCGATCGCGAAGGGCGGGCAGTGGCGGCGTTGAGTGTGGCCACCGTGAGCGATCGATTAGGTCCGGATCGTTTGCCGACGGTGGTCGAAATGCTCAAACGTGAAGCGGCGTTGATCGGTCCGCGAATCAACCCGTTTGATCCACTATTGCGACGGCCATCGCAGGTGTTTGGGCAGGGTTGAATTATTCACCGCCCCCTGTAGGAGTGAGCCTGCTCGCGATAGCGCTCTGTCAGTCAACATTTCAGTGACTATGAGACCGCTATCGCGAGCAGGCTCACTCCTACAGGGGGGATCAGAACCGGCTGGTTTGCCTGAGCATCTGTGCGGCTGGGGTATCGGTCGGGCTGACCATCGCATAGTTGTAGCCACCCCCCGACCAATACTCGGCCTGCAAGCCGCCGTCACTGCGACTGCCTCTGGGCAGCAGGTAGTTTTTCGGTCCCGGCGGGCGCACGTAGAAGCTGATTTTCTGCCCGCCCTGATTCTCATAGACCACCATTGCCGCCGGCCCCTGTTCGGTGCTGAGCAAGCGCCCGCTGGCCGGTTTGAAACCGGCCCCCGACAGGTCAGGCAAGCGATTGGCCTGGGTGAAGTAGCGGTCAAGCCAGCCCTGCATATCGCCATCGTCGCCGGCCTTGTAGTCGGCTGGCAATATCCCTTGCTGGGCAATCAGGCGATAGGCCTGAAGTGCATCGGTCATCGGTAGTTGTGCGCTGGTGAAAGTCATCTCACGGGCTTGCCAGCCACTGTAACCGCCGACGCTGACGGCGATCAGCAACATGGCGGCGCTGGCCAGGTGGCGCCGCGATTGGCGTTTGCGGCGTAGGCGAATCATGGCGGGATCGAGTTCCGGGTTGGCCGGTTGCTGCAACGCGCCACTCAGGGCTGCGCGCAGTTGCTGGGCATCTTGCTGCCAGGCTCGCACTTGGGTGGCAACTTCCGGATGACTGGTGAGAAACGTCTCTACCAGACGTCGGTCGTCGTCGCTGAGTTGATGGTCGACGTAGGCGTGCAAGTCGCGCTCGCTTGGGGGCATGCTGATCATTTGAGTCTCCGCAGGGCGGGGCGGGTGATTTCGCCTTCACTGAGTTGGCGCAGGGCCTGGCGGGCCCGGGACAGGCGGGACATCACGGTGCCGGTGGGTACGTCGAGAATCTCGGCGACCTCTTTGTAACTCAGGCCTTCCACCGATACCCAAAGCAGCAGCGCGCGCTGTTCGGTGGGCAGTCGGTCGAAGGCGTCGAGGGTCGATTGGGCGATCACGGTGCGTTCCACCGAAGGCTGTGCATCGTCACGCCCGGTGAAAAATTCGAGCATTCGCGCATAACGCCGGGTGCGTCGGTGCGCATCGAGAAACTGTCGATACAGAATCGAAAACAACCAGGCGCGCAAATCGCCGTCGGCACGTTTGTCGCCCCAACTCGACAGCGCACGCTCCAGGCTGGCCTGGACCAGATCGTCGGCGCTGCTGGCGTTGCGCGTCAGCGATACGGCAAATCGGCGCAATCTGGGGATGATTTCTCGCAGTTGTTCGTCGATATCGTTCATGAAGTTCTGGCCAGTCACTACGCTGTGTGTGTCGGGAGACGACCGGGGCTTGAGGTTATTCCACGCCGGAAAAAATAAATACCGCACACTGGAATAAACCGGCGTGCGGTTCGTCTGCCTGATTCTTCTCACTTGTGGCCGATGGCCCTGGAGTCTTTCATGGTAGATCGATCATCACCGCCCAACCGGCCCCCCCTGAGCACGGCGAGCCTGATCTTGCGTCTGTCTGGCATCGCCGTGGTCGTTGCTGTCGTCGCCGGGGCATTTGCCTACGTCAACGGCACCTTTGACCCACAGCGCCTGACGCCGAAAAAGCTGATCAATGTGCTGGAGACCAACAACGGTGTGCACCCGGGATTCCGTCGCAACCATTCCAAAGGCGTGTGCGTGATCGGCCATTTCGAGAGCAGCGGCGAAGCGCGCAGTTACTCCATCGCGCAAGTATTCAACGAGCCGCGGACACCGGTGGTCGGTCGTTTTGCCTTGCCGGCTGGTAATCCCTACGCGCCGGACAGCGCCGTGCCGATCCGTAGCATGGCGTTGCGTTTCAATCAGGCCAACGGCCAACAGTGGCGCACCGGGATGAACAGCATGCCGGTGTTCCCGGTGGCCACGCCCGAGGCCTTCTATCAATTGCAGCAGGCCCAGTCACCGCTGCCCGCAACTGGCAAACCGGACCCCGCGGCAGTGCCGGCGTTCTTCGGTTCGCACCCGGAAGCCGCGCCGTTCCTGGCCTGGATCAAGACCGCCAAGCCGTCAGCCAGTTATGTCACTGAAACCTACAACAGCGTCAACGCGTTTTATCTGGTGAACGCTGCCGGACAACGCCAGGCCGTGCGCTGGAGCATGGTGCCGGTAGCGCAGGATGCGCCGGGTGCCACTGCGCCTGAGGGCAGTGATTTTCTCGAGAAAGACCTGGTGCAACGCATCGCCGCCGGCCCCTTGCGTTGGCAGTTGAACATCATCCTGGCCAATCCTGGCGACCCTGTGAACGACGCCAGCAAAGCCTGGCCTGAAGGGCGCAAAGTGTTGAACGCAGGCACGCTGGTGCTGGAAAAATCCCAGCCGCAACTCAACGGCGAATGCCGCGACATCAACTACGACCCTCTGGTATTGCCCGCTGGCATCGAAGGTTCCGACGACCCGTTGCTGGCCGCTCGTTCGGCCGGTTATGCCAATTCCTACCTGCGTCGCACCAGCGAAGTCAGCCAGTTGCCCGCCGCCAAACAGGAGGCCCAGCAATGAGCACCCAACCCAACCACTTCGCTCCCTTGGCGCGCCTGCTGCATTGGCTGATGGCACTGATGATTGTTGCCATGTTGTTCATCGGCGCGGGCATGGTCGCCTCGGTGTCCGAGCGTCATGAATGGCTGATCAATCTGCACAAACCTTTGGGTGTCGCGATTCTGCTGTTGGTCATCGTGCGTCTGGTGGTGCGTTTTTCCACCACGCAGCCACCGCTGCCGGCGGACCTGCCAAGTTGGCAAGCGCTGGCGGCCAAAGCCTCGCATGTGTTGCTGTACGCCTTGATGCTGGTCTTGCCATTACTGGGCTGGGCGATGATTTCGGCGTCGGGCGAACCGGTGATGCTCAGCAGCTCACTGCAGTTGCCGTCGATTGTGCCGGCGAACGCGCAGGTGTTTGCGTTCTTGCGCAAGGCGCATGGGTATCTGGCTTATCTGTTGTTCCTGACCGTGCTGCTGCACCTGGCGGCGGCGTTGTTTCACGGTTGGATTCGGCGTGATGAGGTGCTGGACAGCATGTTGCGAGGGAAAGATCGCGGGTAACTGAGGGCTTGAAGGCTGCATGCCGGGCATGCAGCCATCCGGGTAGATCAACGCAACGAATCAACCATCTCCGCCACTGTCGTCAACACATCCTTGCCCAACTGCTTCGAACGCTTGCCCGACCATCCCGTCAACGGGTCCGGATGATCGTCGTGGTCCTTGAACGGCATTTCCAGCGTCAGGGACAAGCAGTCGTATTTCTGCCCGACGGCGTTGCAGGCCAAGGTCATGTTGGCCTTGCCCGGTTCGTCGCGGGTGTAGCCGTACTTGGTCTGGAAATCCTTGGTGGTGCGTTTCAAGTGGCTGCGGAAATGTTCTTCAAGTTTTTCGATCCGCGGTGTGTAACCCGGATTGCCTTCGCATGCGGCGGTGAACACGTGAGGGATTTCCTCATCACCGTGCACGTCGATGAACATATCGACGCCATACTTCTCCATCTGCTGCTGTACGAAAAACACCTCCGGGCTGATTTCCGGGCTGGCGCTCTGCCAGGCGCGATTGAGGTCCTGGCCCATGGCGTTGGTGCGCAGGTGACCGTGGAAGGCGCCGTCCGGGTTCATGTTCGGCACCAGATACAGATCGGCGCTGGCCAGCAGTTTGCTCAGCACCGGGTCGTCGTGCCGTTCGAGGCGTTCGATGACACCCTCCATGAACCACTCGGCCATGTGCTCGCCGGGATGTTGCTGGGCAATGATCCACACCTTGCGCTGGCCTTCGGCGCCGGTGCCTTTGCGCAACAATTGGATATCGCGACCTTCGACACTTTTGCCGGTGGCCAACAACTCGGTGCCAGCCTTGGCCAGTGCTTGTTCAATCAGCCAGTCGTGACGGCCACGACTGTAGGGTTCGAAGTAGGCGAACCAGGCGTGGGTCTGGGTGGCTTCGAGGCAGAAGCGCAGGCAGTCGCCTTCGAAGATGGTCGGTACGCGGAACCAGTTGACGTGGTCGTAGGAAGCGACTGCCTGATAACCGTCCCAGGCCTTGTTGTACGAAGACTGGCTGGCATTGTTCAGGCGAAACCAATGCTCCTGGCCGACATGCAGGCCACTGGCCTTGAAGTGGAACCATTGAAAATGGTGGCTTTTGCTATCAGGGCGGATCGCCAGCAGCGGCTTGAGCGGGTCACTGAGGTCGATGACTTGAATGTTGCCGCTGTCGAAGTTGGCGCTGATATCGAGGGAAGATTTGGCCACGGTCGGGTTCCTGATCAGGTTTTTATGGCGGCTACTTTACACGCAAGAGCAAGGGCTTAGGAGCTTGCAAAGATCGTTTCCACCCAGGATGCCCGCGCGCTTTACGACTCAAGGTTTGCTGCGAAGCCTGCCCATCGAAGCGTAGCGATCATCCGTGTTACCACCAGCACCATTTTGAGGCCGGCAGGTGACAGGTTGGGGCATTTCAACTCGTTACCGGTCGGCCCCTTCAGCCTTATACAGCCCTGTTGAAGGCTGATACTTCAGTGTAATCAAACACCTGTAAACCATGCGCGAAATTTGGCATGCAATATGCTTTTTTGGCTTTATGGATAATTGGATACAAAAATACAAAAGGTGCACCGATGAAATTCGCCCCTGCCTATACCGAGCGTCAGCCTGTCACTGCTGAGGAAGAGGCCTACAACTTTCTTCTGGAGGCTATTTGCAAAGGTCGTTACCGCACCGGCGAACGGCTGATCGCCGAGGACATCGCCGGTGAAATCGGCATGAGCCGCATGCCGGTGCGTGAGGCTTTCCGCCGTCTGGATGCTGACGGTCTGGTGACATTGCGGCCCAATCGCGGCGCCATTGTGCGCGGCCTGAACATCGAGGAAATGCGTGAGGTGTTCGAGATGCGCAGCGCCCTTGAGGGGCTCGCGATCCGGGTGGCTGTGAGCAAGATAACCGAGCGCCATTTCAGCCATCTGGAGCGTCTGCTGGACGAGATGGACGACTACCGCGAGGACGGTGCCGAGTGGGTCAGCCGCCATCGCGCGTTCCATGAGTACCTGTGCAGCCTGAGCGAACGCCCGCGGTTGATGCGGCAGATTTCGGCGCTGTATTCGGTGATCGAACCGCACATGCGCCTGTGGCTGCAACACGCCGACAAGCCACGCAGTGCCCGGGATGAGCATGCCTCGATTGTCGCCGCCCTGCGTTCCGGCGATCCGGACAAAGCCGCAGAAGTGGTGTGCGAACACATCGAAGGCACCATCCCGCGGTTGATTCAGTTTCTCGAAGCCCATCAATAGAAGAACAACCACCTCCTGCACAGGGGGGCATTTGCAGCCAACTGGAGTCATGACATGCACAAGCCTTGCGCGTTAGTTGCCCTGTTCACCTTGAGTCTGTGTTCGCAATGGGCGATGGCCGCCCCCGAATTGCCCGAGCGATTAAGCAAGAGCGAGAAGATCGTCTATTGCTCCGGCATGGATTCGCCGCCGCTGGTGTCGTTTGACCTGAAGCAACAACCGGTCGGGCTTCAGGTGGATATGGGCGAAGCGATTGCCCAGCGTTTGGGTAACAAGAAAGTCGAATGGCGCATCTCGCCCTTCGCCGGGCTGATCCCTGCATTACTCGCGCAGCAGTGCGACATGATCGTCGACCAACTGTTCGACAAACCCGAACGCCGTGAAGTGATCGACATCGTCAACTTCATGTATTCCAGCCAGTCCATCGTGGTGCCCAAGGGCAATCCGAAGTCGGTGAACACGCTGGAAGATTTGTCCGGGCTCAAGGTCGCGGTCAGTAACGGTTCGACTATCCGCGTGCTGCTGGGCAAAGAGAACGAAAAACTTGAAGCGGCCGGCAAGCCGCCGATGAAACTGGTGGTGTACAACGTCGACGCCGACGCCTTCCAGGCCTTGCGCATCAACCAGGTGGACGCTTTCGGCACCACGGTCGAGTCTGCCGGCCATTACCAGCAACTGGCCCCGGATCTGTTTCAGTCGGCGGTGCCGGCATTCAACCGCATCCTCACCGGCTTCGGCGTGCGTAAAAGCGATCCGCAGTTGACCGTGGCGCTCACCGAAGTGCTGCAAGGCATGCGCGCCGACGGCAGTTACGCCGCGCTCCTCAGTAAATGGCATGTCGATAGCGACAAACTGGACTGAGGGAAAACCTGATGAACTTCAATTGGGATGTGTTCTGGCAGTACCTGCTGCAACCCAGCGATGTGTACCTGACAGGGCTTTGGCTGACTTGCCTGATCAGCGTTTCGGCGATGTTGCTCGGTTGTGTGCTTGGGCTGATCGCGGCGTTGATGAAGCTGTCGAGAAACCCGCTGTTGCAGTACCCGGTGCGCTTTTATGTCTGGCTGATGCGGGGCACGCCGCTGCTGGTGCAGATCGTGTTTCTGTACACCGCGTTGGCGGCGGGCGGGATTTTCCGTTTCGAAGACCTGGACCTCGGCTGGTTCATCGTGCCGGGCAACATCCAGGCCGCGATCATCGCGCTGGGTCTCAACGAAGGCGCCTACATGGCCGAGATCATTCGTGCCGGGATCGGCGCGGTGGACAAGGGGCAGTACGAAGCCGGGCGGTCCCTGGGCATGACGTTTCCCAAGTTGATGCGCCGGATCGTGTTGCCCCAGGCGTTCCGGGTGATCGTGCCGCCGCTGGGCAACGAGTTCAACGTGATGCTCAAGAACACCACGCTGGTCAGCGTGATCGGGGTGCAGGAGTTGCTGCTCAGCACGCAAATGGTGACCTCGGCGACTTTCCGCGTGTTCGAGTTGTATCTGGTGGTGGCCATCTACTTCCTGGCGTTGACCACGCTCTGGGGCTTTTTCCAGCGTTGGCTGGAGACACGCTTCGGTCAGTCCGATCGCCCGGCGCCAGCCGCCAGCCGAATGTTTGGACGCCACACCATGAAACTGCTGAGGGGGCGTTGAGATGGCGCACATGAGTGAAGAGCTGGTCATCGAAGCGCTGGATATTCACAAGTCCTTCGGCGACCTGGAAATTCTCAAGGGCATTTCCCTGCAGGTGAAGCGCGGTGAAGTGGTGGTGCTGATCGGTGCGTCCGGCTCCGGTAAAACCACGTTTATCCGCTGCATCAATCTGCTGGAAGACATTCAGTCGGGGCAGATCCGTGTGGCGGGTCAGCCGATGGGCTATCGCACCCGGGCCGATGGCAGCCTGGTACGGGATTCGGAGCGCAACATTGCACGTCAGCGCCGCGACATCGGCATGGTGTTTCAACGCTTCAATCTGTTCCCGCACATGACGGCCCTGGAAAACATCATCGAGGCGCCCATTCAGGTGTTGGGTGTATCGCGTGCGGCGGCATTGGAGCAGGCGCGGGCGCTGCTCAAGCGGGTCGGGCTGGCGGAAAAGGCTGATCATTACCCGTCGATGCTGTCCGGTGGTCAGCAACAACGAGTGGCCATCGCCCGGGCGCTGGCGATGAAACCCCAGGCGATGCTGTTCGACGAACCCACCAGCGCCCTCGACCCCGAGACGGTGGGTGAAGTGCTGCAAGTCATGAAGGAGCTGGCCGAGGAGGGCATGACCATGGTCGTGGTCACCCACGAAATGGGCTTTGCCCGTGAAGTCGCCGACCGGGTGGTGGTGCTCGATCAGGGCGAACTGATCGAGCAGGGGCCGCCCGAGCAGATCTTCAGTCAACCCAGGCACGCCCGTACCCGCGCGTTTCTCAGTCGAGTGCTGTAGGAGCGAGCCTGCTCGCGATAAACGTTAAGGATAACGAGGCAAGTCAGACATCCCGCGTCGTTCTCCAGTTCATCGCGAGCAGGCTCGCTCCTACGGGGTTCTTTTACGAACATTTCTTTTGTGTGAGTCCTGCCATGTTCAAGTTTTCCGCCCATGAATATCCCTACGCCTCACAACGTCAAAGTGTCTTCGCCAAACGCGGCATGGTCGCCGCCTCGCAACCGCTGGCAGCCGAAGCCGGAATCGAAATCATGCGCCGCGGTGGCAATGCCATCGATGCGGCGATCGCCACGGCCGCAGCGCTGACGGTCGTCGAACCTACCGGTTGCGGTATTGGTGGCGACGCGTTTGCGTTGGTCTGGACGCAAAACAAGTTGCACGGTTTGAACGCCAATGGCGCTGCCCCGCAAGCCTTGAGCATCGAGGCAGTGAAAACCGCCGGCCATGAAAAAATGCCGTTGCATGGCTGGACACCGGTCACCGTTCCGGGCTGCCCGTCAGCCTGGGCGGAGTTGTCCTCGCGCTTCGGTCGGCTGCCGTTTGCCGACTTGCTGCAACCGGCGATCAGCCTGGCGCGCGATGGTTTTCCCGTGTCGCCGGTGGTTGCGCTGCAATGGCAAACCGCGCTGGAAGACTTCTCTGCTGATCGCTGTGAGGCACTTGAAAGTTGGTTCGAGACTTTTCTGATCGATGGCCGTGCGCCCCGAGCCGGTGAAGTGTTCCGCAACCCGGCCCAGGCTCGCACGCTGAGCGAGCTGGCGGCCACGGCGTGTGAAAGCTTCTATCGCGGTGCACTGGCGCAACGGCTTGACGCGCACTCGCGGGCCACGGGTGGCTATTTGCGCGCCAGTGACTTGCAGGACTACCGCGCGCAGTGGGTCGAGCCGATCAAGGTCAATTACCGCGGAGTCGATGTCTGGGAAATCCCACCGAGCGGGCAGGGGCTGGTGGCGTTGATGACATTGAAGATTCTCGAGGGCTTTGACTTCGATCATCGCGACAGTCAACAAACCTGGCACCGTCAACTGGAAGCCATGAAGCTCGCCTACAGCGATGGCTTGCACTACATCACCGATCCGCAGCACATGCGTGTGGCGGTCGATGATTTGCTGAGCGATCACTATGCAACTCATCGACGCTCGCAGATCGGCGAGCGCGCCGTCGCGCCGCAACCGGGTGATCCCCATGCCAGCGGCACTGTTTACCTGGCCACCGCCGATGCCGAAGGCAACATGGTTTCATTCATCCAGAGCAACTACCACGGTTTCGGTTCCGGCGTGGTGTTGCCCGACAGTGGTATCGCCCTGCAGAACCGTGGCGAAGAATTCAGCCTCGATCCAGGTCATGCCAATTGCCTGGCTCCGGGCAAGAAGACGTTCCATACCATCATTCCCGGGTTCCTCAGCAAAGACGGCGAGGCGATGGGGCCTTTCGGCGTGATGGGCGGTTACATGCAGCCGCAAGGGCATGTGCAAATGGTGATGAACCTGGTGGATTTCGGTCTCAATCCGCAAGCGGCGCTCGATGCACCGCGTTGGCAGTGGCTGGGCGGGCTGAAGGTCGGGATCGAACAGGATGCATCGCGGGACATGGCGGCGGCGCTGGCACGTCGTGGTCACACTGTAGAAGTTGCCTGCGACCTCACCAGTTACGGGCGGGGCCAGATCATCTTGCGCGATCCTGAATCGGGTGTGTTATGCGGAGGCACCGAACCGCGAACGGATTCGCATATCGCCGTGTATTGAAAGGGCGTTGGGGGCATCAAGGGGGGGCGTCCTCCTTGACGCCGAGGCAGCTTAGAGAGTGTGCGATTGATTCTCAAGTGCTATTTGCCATTGGTTTGCCCTAATGATCACAGGCACCGCTTGCCAAAAAATATTCTTTTGATATCATCCGCGCCATCGATTTGTGACACCCAAAGACTTCATTAGCCTGAAGCCATAAGCCAGAAAACTGGCAAAAAAAAGACCCGGCAAAAAGCCGGGTCAAAAACCGTGATTAGCCTGATGAGGAGATAGTCCAGAGACCGACCTAAGGTCCGCTGGGCCATCAACTGATCTCGCGATCAGTTGATGCAATAATAATCATTCTCGTTTGCAAGTCAAACGTTTTTATCTGCGCGATTGGAAAATTCTTTCCCGTCCTCTTCTTTTCATCCTCGCTTCAAGCGTTCTGGTGACATTCCAACGATCGATCCACCATGGCTCTGGCCATGTCGATCATGTGCACCGCAGAAAACGCCAGGTCCCGGTTTGTACCCTGCAGATGGTTGGCTGTCTCGAAGGCTGTCGCGGCAGCACATCGTAAAAGATCCGACGCATGAACCAGCGCTTCTTCACTCTTGATGTTGCGGTTCACGTCGAAGAAACGCTCCTCGACCTGTTCCACTGAAACAGCTGGTTTCAAGTAATAGTCCAGTGCCCGCTGTGCAGCGGCAGAGCCTTTTGCGGAAGTGAGCGAAGTGTCGATTTGCAGGTCGGGCAGGTCGTTGGCGGGTTGGTTCATGGTGATGGCAAGCTCCGTGATAGATTCAGATCCGTGAATTCATCCTAGTACGATCTGTATTTGTGACCATCAATTAAATACTACAATTTGTGTTTTGATGGCTGGAGCCCTCCACGTATCGTGCCGCACATGGATAAATGGATTGAATTGGTCAAGGCCAAGATGAGTGAGCTCAAGGTCACTCAAGAGATACTCGCCGAGCGCCTCGGGATGTCCCAGGGCGGCGTAGGGCATTGGCTGACAAAACGCCGCCAGCCAGGCATCGAGGACATGAATCGGGTCTTGCAGGCGCTGGGCCTGGGGTTTCTGGAAGTGGCGCTGGTGATCAGGGAGCCGGGAGAGTCGCAGGACGACGAGGTTTGCCTGACGCAGAAGTACAACCCGTACTTCCGTTACCCGGTCAGTGACTGGCGCGAAACCGGCGAGGTGCGCGATGGCGAGCAGGCCAGGTATCGTTTCGAATTGTCCGACTACCACGCACAAGGTGCGGCGTTCTGGTTGACCGTGATGGGCGATGCGATGACCGCGCCCAGTGGCCTGAGCATTGCCGAGGGCATGCTGATCCTGGTGGACCCGGACGTGGAAGCGGTGCCTGGCAAACTGATTATTGCCCAGTGGCAAGGCAGTAACGAGGCGATTTTTCGCAAGTTGATCGAAGAGGGCGGGCAGCGTTACCTGGTCCCGCTCAATCCGACGTATCCGAAAGCCCTATACACCGAAGAGTGTCGAATCATCGGTGTGGTGGTTCAGGCAACTGCCAGGTTTTGATCGGATCGGTCCCGGTAAGGTGTAGGACCGATCTTCGTTTCACGCTTCTTCCAGTTCGACCAACGCACTGCCTTCGCTGACCATTTCGCCTTCCTGGCAGTACAGCGCCTTGATCACACCCGCGTGGGGTGCGCGGATGCTGTGCTCCATCTTCATCGCCTCCAGTACCACCAGTTGTGCCCCGGCTTCGACCGTTTGCCCGACCTCGACCAGCACCCGCACGATACTGCCGTTCATGGGCGCAGTCAGGCCGCCCTGATGGCTGTGACTGGCTTCAACGGCGCTGATCGGGTCATACGTCTCGACGCGGCGCAGTTCACCGTCCCATTGCAAATACACAGCGTCACCCCGACGGATAGCCCGGTGCTGGCGGCGCACGCCGTCGCGTTCGGTGAGCAAATGCTCGCCACGCAGTTGAGCCTCGATGCTGCCCAATGTCAGCGCTTGATCCTGGCCTTCACAACTCAGGTGCAGAGTGATTTGCGCTGGCAGTCCGGCGCGCAAACCGTTGCCGCTGGCCCATGGCGAACTCGGGTCGTCAGCTCTCGCTACACGATGCTGGCTCAGGGCAAACGCTTGGGCGGCGCTTTGCCAGAACTCGTCGCTGAGCGGCGCGGGTGTCGGCAACAGCTGTTCCTGATAGCGCGGAATAAACCCGGTATCCAGTTCCGCTGCGGCAAAGGCCGGGTGGCCGATGATCCGCCGCAGGAAGTTGATGTTGGTCTTGAGCCCGCCAATCGCGAACTCATCGAGCATGCTTAGCAACCGCAGGCGCGCCTGTTCGCGGTCCTCGCCCCAGGCAATCAACTTGCCCAGCATCGGATCGTAGAACGGCGAGATTTCGTCGCCTTCCTCGACGCCGCTGTCCACGCGACGGCCTGCGCCGTGCGTCGATTCGCGATACAACTCCAGGCGGCCGGTTGCCGGCAGGAAGTCATTGGCTGGGTCCTCGGCGTACAGCCGCACTTCAATCGCGTGGCCGATCAGCGGCACTTGATCCTGGGTCATCGGCAACGCTTCGCCACGCGCCACGCGGATCTGCCAAGCCACCAGGTCGAGGCCGGTAATGGCTTCGGTGACAGGATGTTCGACCTGCAGGCGTGTGTTCATCTCCATAAAGAAGAATTCGCCGCGTGCATCCAGCAAAAACTCGACGGTGCCGGCACCGACGTAGCCGATGGCCTGTGCCGACCGCACGGCCGCTTCGCCCATGGCGCGACGCAGTTCCGGGCTCAGGCCTGGCGCCGGTGCTTCTTCGACGACTTTCTGGTGCCGCCGCTGAATCGAGCAGTCCCGTTCGTTCAGATACAAGCAGTTGCCGTGCTGATCGGCGAACACCTGGATTTCCACGTGACGCGGTTTGAGCAGGTATTTCTCCACCAGCATCCGCGAATCGCCAAACGACGATTGCGCTTCACGCTGGGCCGAGGCCAGGGCTTCGGCCAGTTGGCTGACGTCCTCGACCACTTTCATGCCTTTGCCGCCGCCACCCGCCGTGGCCTTGAGCAGCACCGGATAGCCGATGCGCTCGCAGGCATCGCGGAACGTCTCGAGGTCTTGCGCCTCGCCGTGATAACCGGGCACCAGCGGCACGCCGGCGGTTTCCATCAAGGCTTTGGCCGCGGACTTGCTGCCCATCGCATCGATGGCGGAGGCCGGTGGGCCGAGAAATATCAGACCGGCGTTTTCGATGGCGCGGGCGAATCCGGCGTTTTCCGACAGAAAGCCATAGCCGGGGTGAATCGCTTGGGCGCCACTGGCCTTGGCCGCGGCGATCAGTTTGTCGATTTGCAGATAGCTGTCGGCGGCTTTGCTGCCACCCAGGTCAACGCGAATATCCGCCTCGCGGCTGTGACGAGCGTCTCGGTCGGTGGCGCTGTGCACAGCTACGGTGGTCAGGCCAAGGGCCTTGGCGGTGCGCATCACCCGGCAAGCGATTTCGCCACGGTTGGCCACCAGCAGGGACGTAATGACAGGTGCGCTCATCAACGCGACTCCTTGGTAGTGGTTTCGGCTTGCCAGCTCGGCGGACGTTTTTGCAGAAAGGCACGCAGGCCCTCCTGACCTTCGGGGCTGACCCGGATGCGGGCGATGGCGTTTTCGGTGTAGCGGCGTAGCGCCGGGTTCAGCGAACCGTCGCCGACTTCACGCAGCAAGTCCTTGCTGGCACGCATGGCGGCGGGACTGTTGAGCAACAGGTTGTCGATCCACTGATCGACCTTCTGCTCCAGATCGGCGATCGGATAACTCTCCGACAACAGGCCCAGTTCCCGTGCCCGCTGTCCGCCAAAACGTTCAGCGGTCAGGGCATAGCGCCGCGCAGCGCGTTCGCCAATGGCTTGCACCACGAACGGGCTGATCACCGCGGGTGCGAGGCCGATACGCACTTCCGACAGGCAGAACTGCGCATCGTCGGCACCGATGGCCATGTCGCAGCAACTGATCAGGCCCAACGCGCCGCCAAATGCTGCGCCTTGCACCACGGCCAGGGTCGGGATTTTCAACTTGGCCAGGTTGTACATCAATTCCGCCAGTTCCCGGGCGTCGTCGAGGTTGGTGTGGTAATCGAGTTCGGCCGATTGTTGCATCCAGGCCAGGTCGGCACCGGCGCTGAAGTGTTTACCGCGACCGCGCACGATCAGGAAACGCAGGCTGGCATCGCTCGCGACTTTGTCGAGGGCGAGGATCAGTTCGCGGATCATTTGGGCGTTGAAGGCGTTGTTCTTTTCTTCACGGCTGAGCCACAGCGTGGCAAATCCACGAGGGTCGGTCAGCAGTTCGAGGGTGTTGAAGTCGCTCATATTCATCCGTCTCCACGGTTTCTGTGGGAACTGCTTGCGGGATCTTTTTTGCGATTGCTGCGCAATCGAGCGGGAGCAAGCTCCCTCGCCACACAAGCCTCGCTCCTACAAAAATTCACATCCGGAACACGCCGAAGCGGCTCGGTTCGATGGGCGCGTTCAACGACGCGGACAAGGCCAGGGCCAGTACATCGCGGGTCTGGGCCGGGTCAATGACACCGTCATCCCACAAGCGCGCACTGGAATAGTAGGGGTGACCCTGTTCTTCGTACTGGTCGAGGATCGGTTGCTTGATCTCGGCTTCCTGCTCGTCACTGAAGCCTTGGCCACTGCGTTCGGCCTGTTCGCGCTTGACCTGCACCAGCACGCCCGCCGCCTGTTCGGCACCCATCACGCCGATCCGCGCATTCGGCCACATCCACAGGAAACGCGGATCGTAGGCCCGACCGCACATGCCGTAGTTACCGGCACCGAAACTGCCACCGATGATCACGGTGAATTTTGGCACCTTGGCGCAAGCCACGGCCGTCACCAGCTTCGCACCGTGCTTGGCGATGCCTCCCGCCTCGTATTTCTGGCCGACCATGAAGCCGGTGATGTTTTGCAGGAACAGCAACGGAATGCCGCGCTGGCAGGCCAGCTCAATGAAATGCGCGCCTTTTTGCGCGGCTTCAGCGAACAGAATGCCGTTGTTGGCCAGGATTGCGATCGGGTAACCGTGCAGATAAGCGAAACCGCAGACCAGGGTCGTCCCGAACAGCGCCTTGAATTCGTCGAATACCGAACCGTCCACCAGTCGCGCGATGACTTCTCGCACGTCGAACGGCTGCTTGGCATCGGCCGGCACCACGCCGTACAACTCGTCGCTGCTGTAGAGCGGGGCGATTGGCGTGCGCTGCTGAACTTCGCCTTGCTTGCGCCAGTTTAGGTTGGCGATGCTGCGGCGGGCGATTGCCAGAGCGTGTTCGTCGCTTTCGGCGTAATGGTCGGCCACACCGGAAATCTTGCAATGCACATCGGCACCGCCGAGATCCTCGGCGCTGACCACCTCACCGGTCGCGGCTTTCACCAGCGGCGGGCCGGCGAGGAAAATTGTTGCCTGTTCGCGGACCATGATCGCTTCATCGGCCATGGCCGGTACATAGGCGCCGCCAGCGGTGCATGAGCCCATGACCACGGCAATCTGCGGGATGCCCATGGCGCTCATGTTGGCCTGGTTGAAAAAGATCCGGCCAAAGTGCTCGCGGTCGGGAAACACTTCATCCTGGCGGGGCAGGTTGGCGCCGCCAGAGTCCACCAGGTAAATGCACGGCAGGCGGTTTTGCTGGGCGATGGTCTGCGCGCGCAGGTGTTTTTTCACGGTCAGCGGGTAGTAGGAGCCACCTTTAACCGTGGCGTCGTTGGCGACGATCATGCACTCGACGCCCTCCACACGGCCGATCCCGGCAATCACGCCAGCGGCGGGAACGTCTTCGCCATACACCTCGTAAGCCGCCAGTTGGCTGATTTCAAGAAACGGCGAACCCGGATCGAGCAGGCGATTGATGCGCTCGCGAGGCAGCAGTTTGCCCCGCGAGGTGTGGCGTTCTTGCGCTTTCGGGCCGCCACCTTGCGCGACTTGGGCGAGCAGGGTGTGCAGTGCGTCGACCTGTTTGAGCATCGCCGCGCTGTTGGTCGCGAACTCCGCTGAACGGGGGTTGAGCTGGGTATGCAGGATAGCCATGGGCAGCTCCGTTTAGCGGGTTTCGTTGAACAGTTCGCGACCGATCAGCATGCGACGGATCTCACTGGTGCCCGCGCCGATTTCGTACAGCTTGGCGTCACGCAACAGACGACCGGCGGGGAATTCGTTGATGTAACCGTTGCCGCCGAGAATCTGGATCGCGTCGAGGGCCATTTGCGTAGCACGCTCGGCGCTGTAGAGGATCACGCCGGCGGCGTCCTTGCGCGTGGTTTCGCCGCGCTCGCAAGCTTGTGCTACCGCATAAAGGTAGGCGCGGCTGGCGTTGAGCTGGGTGTACATGTCGGCAACCTTGCCCTGGATCAGCTGGAACTCGCCGATGCTTTGACCGAACTGCTTGCGGTCATGGATGTACGGCACGATCAGGTCCATGCAGGCTTGCATGATCCCGGTCGGGCCACCCGAGAGCACCACGCGCTCGTAGTCGAGGCCGCTCATCAGCACCTTCACGCCGCCATTGAGTACGCCGAGGATGTTTTCTTGCGGCACTTCGACGTCATCGAAGAACAGCTCGCAAGTGTTCGAACCACGCATGCCGAGCTTGTCGAACTTGTTGCTGCGGCTGAAGCCTTTCCAGTCGCGCT
>NZ_RCOE01000014.1:0-4169 GCF_004321495.1 Pseudomonas sp. Sample_10 | reverse complement strand
ACCTGCGCGCCTACGACGTGAAAAACGGCAAGCAACTGTGGGAAGGCCGCCTGCCGGCCGGCGCACAAACCACGCCAATGACCTACACCGGCAAGGACGGCAAGCAATACGTGCTCGTCGTCGCCGGCGGTCATGGTTCACTGGGCACCAAACAGGGTGACTATGTGATTGCTTACAAACTGTCGGAATAAGTTTTAGCGGCAGTTAACCGAAAAAGGCGACTCCTGAGAGGGAGTCGCCTTTTTTGTCTGTGTGTCCGGGCCTGGTCTGCTACTTGATGAGGCGTACCGATCAATCGCCAATCGTTCTAAAAAACTGTCAACTTTCACAGTATCTTTCCGTTTCTCCGCTGCGCATCATCAACCGTGAACACGTACTCATGGATGACCCGCGGAGCCTTCATGCCTCACACCCAATCAGGCCTTGCAAGGCCGCTACGCGCCCGACATGCAAACGGCAACATGCGAAAGCCGGGAAGCTGAACCATGACAGCCACCACCATACAAGCCCGCGCACCCGGCAAAATCATCCTGATGGGCGAGCACGCCCTCCTTCACGGTTGTCCGGCAATCGCCACATCACTGGGCCTGTATTGCGACGTGCAAGTGCGCCCCCGTAACGACCAATACATAGAGTTGCAGCTGCCCGGTCTTGACCATCATCGCTGTTACACACTGGCAACATTGCTCGACTACCCGAGTCGCGAGGCCCAATTGCGTATCCCGGGTTTTACCCTCACTGGAAAAATCGACGCCGATTACCTGGTCAAATGTGCCATTGGCGTAATTCTGCGCAAGCTGACACCGAATCAATGGCGGGGATTTTCCCTGCGGGTGGAGTCGACCATTCCCACCCATTGCGGATTTGGCAGCTCAGGTGCCTTGGCTGTCAGTCTGGCCGCGGCGCTGTTGCGATTCTTCGATTTGCAACCGCGACAACACCCGCTGGAATCGGTGGCGATGAGCATCGAACGTTACCAGCACGGCCAACCGTCAGGGATCGATCACAACACCAGCCTGCTGGGTTCGACGGTCGAGCGGCGCCCCATGGCCGATGGCAATTTCAAACTGATCGCCTGGCCTAAAAGCACGGCGTGGTTGCAGTTGCGTGACGTACAACTCTACGACACCGGCGCCGCCCGTGAGACCACCGGACAAGTCATCGCCGCCACCCGCCAACGGCTCGAAGGCCCCGACAATGCACTTTTAAAACGCATGCGTCACACCGCTGAACGCTTCCGGGGGCTGTTGCAGCGGCCGGTCCTGATGCCCGCGACACTCAAGCACCTGCTCAAAGAATACGAAGCCGCGCTGGAAAGCCTCGGCGTGGTGCCGAGGAATATCGCCAAACTCATTCGGGTCATCGAAAAGGCCGGTGGCGCGGCGAAAATATGCGGCGCCGGCGCGCTCTCGGGGGACCAGGCCGGCGCACTTCTGGTGATCGGCGCACCCGCGCTACCGGAGTTGTCGCGATACCGCAGAATCGAAGCGCCACTGGCCGTCGATGGCTTGCAGATTCGCGAGGATGCACACGTTCAGCGCCTCGTCACCGAGCGACTTAGCGCTGATCCGGTCGACTGACGAGCCAATTGCTTTGAAACATGCGCCATCGGCTTTCTCGATCAACGTGAACGTATATTTGCCTTTTCCGGAGCAATCACCTCCGGTCCAGTCAATTGGCTAAACTGGCGAACTCTGTATCTGAAGAAATTCATCGCTTTCCCACTCTTGATCGCGGAGACCACTTTATCGACTAACTTCAGCGTTTTGCCCGCGCCACTCAAAACAACCCCAGCGTTTGTAACTGTTACCCCCGCAGCATACCCTCCATGTTGCAGCCCCATACCCGCGACCGACGTTATGTAGCCGACGCGAGATACCACAGTTCCGATCCCTCGCAATCCTTCCCCCGCTGGCGGAACGAACATCGAATAAAGTTTCCATCCGCTTTTCAGCCCACTTTGAACTGCTCGCAATGCACCTGCTATCGATTGAAAAAACTCACCAGAAGGATCGCTGAAATTGATCGGATCCCCTTTGCAATAGGCGAAAGCGTTAATGCCACCACGATCAAACGGGCTGAGTTTGTCTGGGCTGTTGAAGCGCATAAGGACCGGGTTGAAGGCACGACGTCCATTACCCAACAAATAGTGCCCCGTGGCCGCATTGGGCCGCTCACCGTTAAAGGCCAGGAGGTGGTTCATACCCGCTACAGACTGTCGAAAGCCGTAAGGCATGTAAGCAAAGCGCGTATGCCGTGCATCCTGAGTTTCAAGTAATACTGTGCGGCTCATATCTGTGAGGAGTAAGTGAGTCAACCTGTGACTCGCCTCTGTCTGCTGCTGTGCATGCAAGCCATGGGCGCTGCGAAAAATACTGAAACCGACAGGACCTTGTATGACGGTACTCAGATGCTCTGCGTTGTAAAAATCCTGCAACGTGGCTTTGCCAAACGGCGTAGTCCCGGCAAGGCGATCAAGCGCGTCATAGCGCAATGAGGTCTTGATCGACATGACATCACCTTATTGAAATCAGATTGTTATCCTCACCCCAAGTGCTGGCGCGGACAACTAGCAGAACTGATAGGTGTGGGGTCAGCGTACGTCAATGCTGTGGGTACCGTTATTGCGTCTCCTGGATCAATACGTCCGCGCCAAAGTCCAGCTAACCTGAATCCCTGCTGAACACACCTTCGAATGATCCATTAACGCCAAGGCATGCATTGAAACCACCGCCAACCTGCCCCATCTAAGACCCATACCCATTGCGCAGGTGCCCCCATGAGCGACCAGCAAGAATTCCCTGAAGACCCGAGCGAATACGCAGACCCGGAAAACGCCACCCACCACACTCCCGGCAAAGGCCTTGCCCTGCCCGGCCAGAACCTGCCGGACAAGGTCTACATCATCCCGATCCACAACCGACCGTTCTTCCCGGCCCAGGTGCTGCCGGTCATCGTCAATGAAGAGCCGTGGGCCGAGACCCTCGATCTGGTCGCCAAGTCCGATCACCATTCCCTGGCCCTGTTCTACATGGACACGCCCCAGGAAGACCCGCGCCATTTCGACACCTCGGCCTTGCCGCTGTACGGCACGCTGGTCAAGGTGCATCACGCCAGTCGCGAGAACGGCAAGCTGCAATTCGTCGCCCAGGGCCTGACCCGGGTTCGCCTGAAAACCTGGCTCAAGCACCATCGCCCGCCGTATCTGGTGGAAGTCGAATACCCGCACCAGCCCACCGAGCCGACCGACGAGGTCAAGGCCTACGGCATGGCGCTGATCAATGCGATCAAGGAACTGCTGCCGCTCAACCCGCTGTACAGCGAAGAGCTGAAGAACTACCTCAACCGCTTCAGCCCCAACGATCCGTCGCCGCTGACCGACTTTGCCGCCGCCCTGACATCGGCGACCGGCAGCGAGCTGCAGGAAGTGCTCGACTGCGTGCCGATGCTCAAGCGCATGGAAAAAGTCCTGCCGATGTTGCGCAAGGAAGTCGAAGTCGCGCGTTTGCAAAAAGAAATCTCCGCTGAAGTAAACCGCAAGATCGGCGAGCACCAGCGCGAGTTTTTCCTCAAGGAACAACTGAAGGTCATCCAGCAGGAGCTGGGTCTTACCAAGGACGACCGCAGCGCCGACCTCGAGCAGTTCGAACAGCGGTTGGTCGGCAAAGTGCTGCCCGCGCAGGTGCAGAAACGCCTTGAAGAGGAAATGAACAAACTGTCGATCCTCGAGACCGGTTCGCCGGAGTACGCAGTGACCCGCAACTACATCGACTGGGCGACGTCGGTGCCATGGGGCGTGTACGGCGAGGACAAACTCGACCTCAAGCATGCGCGCAAGGTGCTGGACAACCATCATGCCGGCCTCGACGACATCAAGGACCGCATCCTCGAGTTCCTCGCAGTCGGCGCTTATAAAGGCGAGATCAGCGGCTCCATCGTGTTGCTGGTGGGGCCACCGGGCGTGGGTAAAACCAGTGTCGGCAGATCCATCGCCGAATCCCTCGGGCGCCCGTTCTACCGCTTCAGCCTCGGCGGCATGCGTGACGAGGCCGAGATCAAGGGCCACCGCCGCACCTACATCGGCGCACAGCCGGGCAAACTGGTGCAGGCGCTCAAAGACGTCGAAGTGATGAACCCGGTGATCATGCTCGACGAGATCGACAAGATGG
>NZ_RCOE01000295.1:0-894 GCF_004321495.1 Pseudomonas sp. Sample_10 | reverse complement strand
TGAAGCTGGAACGCGGAGCGTCCCTGGAGGCGTTCCCACGCAGAGCGTGGGAACGATCACGATACAACGCGTTTCCACTGATCGTTCCCACGCTCCGCGTGGGAATGCAGCCCGTGACGCTCCGCGTCACAACGGTGTTCGACGTCGCGCAGGTGTTGAAGCTGGAACGCGGAGCGTCCCTGGAGGCGTTCCCACGCGGAGCGTGGGAACGATCACGACCTAATACCAGCGTTGAACTTCGATTAACCCTTCCATCCCCGCATAGTTTCTCGCGCTGGAGTATCGCCAGTGTTCGGGCAGATCCACATAGCCACGGTTCACTGGGTTGTTATGGATGTAATCAAGTTTCTGCCGCATCACTGCCTCGCTGTACACCATTTCCGCATGCGAACCTTCCTGCCAAAGCTGATACACCCGGTCTTGCTTGTGAGCTCGTTTGCTGAAGCGCAGGCGCTGTAACGCGCGTTCGGCTCCCTTGCTTTGCAGGTCGTCGATGATTTGTCGGGCAGTGAATGATTTGAATTGACTGACACATCTGTTGAGATCCGGAGCCTCGGCGACAAAGTGCAGGTGGTTTTCCAGAACCACATAGCCATACATCTTCAAGCCCCGGTGGATTTGCTGATAACGCCAGCAATCGAGCAGGTGGTCGACGATATAAGGGCGAATAAATAGCGGAAGCCATTCCACGATGGTGCAAGTGAGGAAATGTGGTTTGTCGGGTTCGGTGATGGTGTAGCGGCTACGACCCATGGTTGCATTCCTTTGCCAGGGAATGACTAGGGTGAGCCGGGATGAGGGAGGTGGCTAGCGGACAGCGCCACAGACTCAGTGGGAAAATACAACGCGTTTCCACTGATCGTTCCCACGCTCCGCGTGGGAATGCAGCCCGTG